>CAYTDR010000043.1:0-17444 GCA_964436185.1 uncultured Candidatus Obscuribacterales bacterium
ACCGCCAATGGCCGGGCATCGCAGCTGCCAGCGCAGGAAACCGCCATCGCCGCGATCAAGATTGGCGAGGCGAGCCGCAAAGAGATACTTGCCCGGTGTCAAGTAGAGGAGCTTGCTTGCCACGGGGCGCGTCGTGGCTGAATTGGCATAGATCGCAAGCTTGGTCTGCCCGTTACCCCCATTACCAGTAAAGCCGCCCCCGGCATCCGGATCCTCAAGCAATTGCCAACCCATGGGGCCGAAGCGCGCATCGCGGTCGCTGGCATCGAATGCGGTACTTGTCAGTCGAACCGGTTTTGCGCCCGGCATTTGCAAATAAAGCCGGCGCGCATCGGCGAAGTAATTCTCGGCGACAAGCCTACTTAGCAAGCCCAGTTCCTGACTTTTTGCGCTCTCCTCGTCGGCCAGACCGCCCGTCTCGATAATGAGGTCGACCAGCACAGGCAGATTCTTGCTGTTTGCATTGGCGAAGTAGAGAAAAGCGGGGCCCCAGTCATTCTTTCCGCGGATATATGGCTTCAGCGCGGTACGGATTTCCGGGTCTTCGATTGCATTCACAAGCCGCGGGAAGAGAATGGTCTGCGTGTCGGGCTTGGTGCGAAGCGCAATGTCGTAGTGGACAAGCGTCTGCGCGACATCGCCCTTGCGGGCAGAGGCCTCAATCAGCCAAAGCTGTGCGCCCGGCTCACGGCGCGACAATTTGGCAGCCATGCGAGCAAACTTCTCAGCCGCCTCGGTGTCGCCCTTGGCATCCGCCACATAGCCCAGAACGCGTAACGCTTTGGCGTTGATGGCTTGGTTCTCAAGCGCTCGGCGCGCCAGCGACTCGACTTCACGGGGAGGGTTTTGGGGATTGGCGAAAAACAACTGGTCGGCGCGCGACGCGAGCGCAGTGCTCTCATTCGGCATCACCATAAGCGCAGCCTGCGGTGCCTTGATCCGCGCGACGCCAGATATGGCGAGTGCAGCGGCGAACCAGGCGCCGACAAGGCCCAGCGCTGACAAAATGAGGATACGCGCAATACCGATTGAGCGGAGCGCTACCAACAGGACATAGGGTTTCTTCGGGCGGGCCATATTCAGACCCCTTCACGGTTAGGTGAACTGGATGGCGGGCGCTCTCTTCCGCCTTCAGTGAACCATAATGCGAAAATGGCGAAAACACCCATCATTATTGGCGTTCGTAAAGGATAATCAGAAATGCTCGCGACGGCGATCATCGCGATACACACGGAAGCGAGACGGCCAAAAGCGACATACCGCCGCGTTTTATCGGCGTTGCGCCATAGCGTGTAGCTGCGCCAGAAAAAAGCGGCAGAAGCCAAGGCCAGTCCGATCACGCCCACAAGGCCGAAGGAAACCGCAATCTCCACCCAATCATTGTGCGCGCGATTGACATAAAATGGGTTCAAAAGCACTTCTGGTTCAATAATTTGGTATGCTTCTACGAAAGAGCCTGAGCCAGAACCCCACGGGAAATACTTCCAGAAGAGGTCCATTGACACTGACCAAAAATTTGTGCGGCTATCTTCTCCCGAAGCTTCAGCAAAAAGCCTTTCTATCGCCTCTGCACGCGAGAAGAAAAAGGTAAGGAAGCCGAGGCTGATGACGGCAAGACCGCCGAGTATCGGAACCGCCTTCATCCGATCGGGGGATCCTTTGCGCACGGTGCGAAGATCGGTTGGGCGACGATAAAGGAGGCTTGCGCCCAACATGCCGATGACACCGCTAAACAGTCCAGAGCGCGATCCCGTTACGAGGATCAAAGGCACCAGAACAATGGCGATTGCCACAGCGAGCAATTGGCGAAAACGCACTTCGTCGGCTGTTCCTTTCGCCGTCGATGCAAAAACGGCCAGCATCGGGAACAGGCAAGCCAGAAGCGTGGCGGCGTGATTGCGGTTAGCAAACAGACCCACAGCCGAGCCATTGTTTGTTATCCGGTAAAAATAGAGCGCGCTCTGTGAGCCGCCAATTGCCTGCAACAGGCCCAAAAGCCCGGAGATGCCGACCAACGCTACCAAGAGCGGCAATAGACGGAACAGGTCGTCGCGATTAAGTTGAATGCCGAGCAGTAGCACCGCCAGCGGTACGAAAAGCGATAGCAATGCATGCCAGCCGTTCATCGGAACTAACGTCAAAGGCCGCCAGATATCCGAAAACTTGGCCAGTTTCTCGACTTCGACTAATTCCTGACGACCCGCAAGGGACTGCCAAAGGGCCGGAGGCAATGGGGTGACGTGTAAGAGAGCTAGCACAAATAAGGCAGTAAATGAACCGAGAAGCCACTTACGCTCGACCAGATGCTCACCCCGAAGTGTGATGAGTGCCAGTGCGCAGACAATGACAGAAACGGGACGCAAGATTACAAGCGATTGAACATCGACGCGAGAGGCGCCTCCCGTGACGAACAGAATCACAAGAAAAGCAGCCAGAACCCAAAATATTGTTGAGGGCTTGCTTAACGAGGTAAGAAATTTCGACAAATCGGTCCTTATCCAAGCCGCTGGATTGCAGCAGATTACAATTCAACTAAGTTGCGCTTCAGATTTTGGCAAGGGACGTGAAGTCAGAGAATTGGTTGGCTTGGGTTCATCCAGAAGCGATAAAAGGGGTAGAACTTCGGTATTCTTTAAGCTAGCTCGCGTGTTAGCCGGGCACGATCCGAGCCGACCGAGTTTTCGGTTGTAAAAACATAATATATTTATGAAATAAGGACAGAAATGTTGCAATCCACCCCCCCGGCGTTAGCGACTGGTCAAGCGGCAGGTGCGTTTGGAAATTCGCAAATTGAGGAGGCCGCAAGTCTCGCTCCGCCAATCCTGCTTCAATATTGGCAGGTCGTCCTTCGCTGGAAATGGGCAATTGCAGGCATTATCGCAACGGCAGTCGCGATTGGCTTGGTTTTCACTTTGCTTGCAACGCCTGAATACACTGCTACTTCACGTGTGGAAATTAGCCGAGATCAGAAGAAAGTGACGTCGATCGAAGGGTTGGAATCGCAAGATGCCGGACGCGACCTCGAGTTCTATCAGACACAGTATTCTTTGTTGCAAGCGCGCTCGCTGGCCGAAAGAGTGTCGCGCCAGTTGCGTCTCGTTACTAAGGACGAATTTTTTGAAGCGCATGGTGTCAATGCTAACGAAACAGGTCTATTTGTTGGCAAGTCAGGGCAACCTCTAAGTAACGCTGAAAGACAAAAGCGAGAAAAGCTAGCCGTCGACTTGTTGATGCGGCACATCTCGATCTCACCCATTCGAATGTCTGCTCTAGTGGATATAAGTTATACAAGCGCATCGCCTGCACTTTCTGCACAAATAGCTAATACATGGACTGAACAATTTATAGTTCAAAGCATGGATCGCCGCTTTGCTTCAACTGCCGATGCTCGAAAATTCCTAGAGGGTCGATTGTCCGACCTCCGCGCGCGGCTCGAAACCTCCGAGCGAGATTTAGTAAATTACGCCGAAACGAAAGGTATTGTAGCTCTTGGAAAGACTAAGAGTGATGATGGAAGAACTGAAGTTGAACGCACACTTGTTTCAAGTGACCTGGAGGCGTTGAACAGTGCTCTCGCAGCAGCAACTGCAAATCGTATTGCGGCTGAAAGTAGGGCGCAGCAGCGAAGCGGAGGCGCAAATGCTGAGGCACTTAACAATATCGCTATTGGGCAGCTTAGACAAAAACGTGCCGAAGTGGCAGCCGAATATGCCAAGTTGATGGCGCAGTTCGAGCCGGGCTATCCGGCCGCCGTCGCTTTGTCGGAGCAACTCAAAGCCTTGGACATCAGTATTGCGCGAGAAGAAAGCCGGGTCCTCAGCAGCCGTTCATCGGAATATCGCGAAGCCGCTCAGCGCGAAGCTGAGTTGAAGAGGGAAGTCGAAGAGCTGAAAAGCCGCATGAACCGGCAGCAACGAGATAGCATTCAATACAATATCTATCAGCGTGAAGCGGATACCAATCGCGAACTCTATGACGGCCTGCTCCAGCGCTATAAAGAAATAGGTGTTGCAGGCGTAGGTGCGAATAATATCGCGATCGTTGATACAGCGAAAATTCCGGAAAAGCCCTCATCCCCAAACATGACATTAAACCTTGTTATAGCGCTTTTAGCTGGTCTAGCTTTGGCTGCCGTTACGACATTAGCTCTCGATCAAATCGATGAGGGCTTGCGCGATCCAACACAGGTTAATCGATTACTGCAGGTACCATTACTTGGTAGCGTCCCTAATGCGGAAGAAGAAGATGCACTTCAACTTCTCCGCGATCCTAAATCTGCCCTGTCCGAAGCGTATCTTAGCATTCGTTCGAACCTAGCTTTCTCTACCGATCACGGTGTACCCAGATCACTTATGGTCACCAGCACCAGGCCCGCTGAGGGCAAGAGTACGACCAGTCTGGCGATTGCCACTGTACTTGGGCGAACAGGGAAAAAGGTGTTGTTGTTAGATGCAGATATGCGATCGCCCTCAATGCATCAATTTACTGCACAAACTAACAATATGGGTTTGAGCAATTTCCTCGCAGGGGAAAACGACTGGCAACAGTTCATTCTGGACACCGGCATTAAGGGCCTTCACTTGATGCCTGCCGGCCCCACGCCGCCCAGCGCGGCCGAACTGCTGAGCAGCGATCGTATGTTGATGCTCGTTCGACAGATGACAGAGCATTTTGATCACGTTGTGATTGATTCACCTCCGATCCTCGGGCTTGCAGATGCTCCACTGCTTGCAAGGGCTGTAGAGGGTTGCGTATTTGTAACTGAAGCAGAAGGCGTAGCCGTACGCGGGATCAAGGCATCGTTGGGACGCCTAAAATCGGTTCACGCACACCTACTGGGCGTTGTACTAACTAAATTACGATACAAACAGGCTGGTTATGGCTATGGTTATGGATATGGCTATGGATATGGCACTTCAGCCGAATGAAGTGTCGAACATTACACTCATCGAGTTCTAGTCTTTGAAGTGCGTTCTCGAAAAAGAGAAACTATTCTTCGGTGACTAGAGTATCGTGCCCCTAGGCCGACATGCTATTTAAAATAAATACTCAAAAATCGATATATGCTTCATAAGCGGGATCGCCATGCAAAAAAACAGAATTCATTTATCTGCACCGCATATGGGTGGCCTTGAACTACCGCTACTTCACGACGTCTTTGAATCCAATTGGATAGCTCCAACGGGGCCCATGGTTACTCGTTTTGAGGACGATCTTGCGAAGCTCACTGGTATCGCGCACGTGGCGGCCTTGGCAAGCGGCACAGCAGCCTTACACTTGGCCTTACGACTATCCGGCGTCGGCGCTGGCGATGAAGTGTGGGGTTCTACCATGACATTTATAGGTGGTGTGGCGCCGATACTCTACGCAAACGCAACCCCAGTTTTTCTAGACATTGAATCCGACCAGTTCTTACTCGATCTGGACCTACTTGAAGATGCACTCGCTGAAGCACAATCGGCTGGTCGGGTGCCGAAGGTGGTTATTACCACGGATCTCTATGGCCATGTCATTGACAGGATCAGAATGAGGTCGCTAGCTGACCGCTTCAATTTCTTTTGGATTAGCGATGCCGCCGAAGCGGTCGGCTCTTTTCGGCATGGCGAGCATGCGGGCAAAGGAGCCGATTTCGCCATCTTCTCGTTCAATGGTAACAAGATCATTACAACGTCAGGCGGCGGCGCTTTGGCCAGCGACAATTTAGAATTTATTGAAAAAGCAAGGTTCCTATCCACACAAGCGCGTGAGCCGGCTATTCATTATGAGCATGAAACCTATGGCTATAATTATCGTCTTAGCAATGTTTGTGCGGCTATTGGTGTAGGCCAACTTCAAGTGCTCGAGGATCGCGTTCTGGCACGCCGTGAAATATATCAAGCCTATCGCACCCAACTTTCACATTTAAACGGTATCTATTTCAGTAGCGAACCCCGGGAAATGCGCGTCAATCGCTGGCTGACCACGATACTCATCGATCCTGAAATGGCGGGGTTTGATCGCGAAGAAGCGCGCCGTGCGCTTGAGGCTGAAAACATCGAGAGTAGGCCATTGTGGAAGCCCATGCACATGCAGCCACTGTTTGACGGTATCCGTGTAATCGGCGGCAGTGTAGCCGAACGAGCATTCGACATGGGTTTGTGCTTACCTTCGGGCTCTGCAATGACTTTGTCAGAAATCGATCGAGTTGTCAAAGTTCTTAGTAGAATGGCGGATTGAATTGTTATTAAAACGTACACTTGACTGCATTTTTGCTATTATAGGTCTATTTACCTTGAGTCCGATATTAGCAGTATTAAGCCTAATCGTATTTTTATCGATGGGTCGGCCAGTGTTATTTCATCAAAAACGAACTGGACAATTCGGACGTGAATTCACTTTATCTAAGTTTCGATCAATGCGCGATGCAAATGACCATTTTGGGATACCTCTACCTGACGCTGTTCGAACCACGAACATAGGCCGAATCCTGAGACGTTATCGTTTGGATGAGCTACCTGAATTGTGGATGATTGCTGTTGGCGATATGTCATTTGTTGGGCCTCGACCTCTACCCAGCAGCGTCATCGAAGCCAATGAAATATCCCAACGTCGATGTCGTTTCAGACCTGGATTGACGGGCCTCTCACAAATTAGCGGAAACACACTGCTTTCTAATCGAGAAAAATTCGCAATTGATCTGTATTACGTCGATCACCAATCCTTATGGGGTGATATCCGAATATTGTTCGCGACATTCACTATGATTATCTGCGGCGAGCGTCGCGATGAGACATTGATCGGAAAGGCATTAGAGTATGCGAGCCATATTGATCGGTGCAGTAGGTAGTACCGAAATTGTTTTACGTGCAATGCAAGATGTTGGTATTCCACCTATATTGTTAGCTACACTTGAACCACAAGCTGGCCGAAAACGTCATGCCGATTATGTCGATCTAGCTTCGCTGGTTACAAGCGAAACACAGACACTATTTATTGAAAATGCAAATGACAGGGAATTTGTAGAACACGTCCGGACGCTTAACCCCGATATAGTGTTTGTAATTGGTTGGTCGCAAATCGTGGGATCAGAGTTGCGAGCAACTGCGCGTCATGGTTGCGTCGGTTTTCATCCTAGCTTGCTGCCATCACTCAGAGGGAGGGCGGTGATAGGTTGGACCATACTCCTCGGCTTAAAAGAGACTGGCGCAACGTTATTCCAAATTGATGACGGGGTGGATGATGGCCCAATTTTAGCGCAGATGAAGATCGATCTCGGCGCACGTGAAAATGTTGCCACATTGGTCGCTAAATTATCTGCGGCACTTGACACAATGATTCGTGAATTACTTCCTCGCTTAAGCGCGGGAGACATCACAACAAGGGCACAGGAAGAAATAAGCGTAAGTTATTGCGCACGTCGAACTGCGACCGATAGTCTTATTGACTGGGGAGCGGGTCTAGAATCGATCGACAGGTTGATTCGCGCTTCTAGCGAGCCTTATGCTGGAGCCTTCACGTTTACCAGAAAACGCAGGGTAACAATATGGGCGGCTGAGCCATGGCCACAAAAGCACCCGTTTCATGCCGCTCAAGGCCAAATCGTCGAATATGTCGACGGCGACCCGATAGTAAACTGTGGCAATGGTGCATATCTTCGCATTACCAAATACGATGCTGGCCCCGAACCCCTAAAAGGCCAGGTTCGCTTCCATAATTTTTTTAGTTGCGGAGAGCATACAAAATGAAAGTTTTAGTAATCGCTCCGCATCCTGATGATGAAACGCTTGGCTGTGGCGGTACCATAGCTCGCCTCGCAGCGGAAGGTCACTCCGTTATCGTTGGTGTTATTACTGGGCAAGGAGATGCACCTCATCCATTATACAAACCGGAAGGCTTCAAAGTTATTCGCAATGAACTAGCCGCCGCCTGCAAGGTTTTAGGTGTAGAGCATATTGAATTGGTTAACCTCCCAACAGTACTGATACCAGATTTGCCTCGGTACGTTTTGAATAGAGCTGTCTTGGAGCTTATTGAAAAGGTTTGTCCGGATAAATTGTTTGTTCCATTCCCCTTAGATTTGCATGGAGACCACCGGCAAGTTTTTCATGCTGCATCTATCGCGTGGCGTCCATACTTAACCCTTGGTGGCAAAATTCGTGAGGTGTATTGTTATGAGGTGTTATCAGAGACCCATCTCAATATTCCATATGTTGAGCAGGCGTTCGTACCGAACGTATTTTATGACGTCAGTAATTATATCGAAAAAAAAATCGAAGCATTCGCTTGCTTCGTCTCGCAAGTTCAAGAAGCGCCATTGCCTCGGTCATTGACATCATTACGCGCACTGGCAGCTTATCGAGGTTCTCAGATCGGCGTGTCTGCTGCTGAAGCATTTGTTTTAGTTCGTATGCTACAGTGAGATCAGGGGTTCAGACGCTAGTTGATGCAGCACTCGAAAGAACGCATTCCAAACTCTGAACGCCTTTTTCGAATGATAAGTGCGTTTGGTAATAAACGGAACCTGCATAGCCCATCGCTGCTCGCGATTCTTTGGACATGTTTGATAGCTTAATTGCAGCGTCAGCAAGGCTGTCCGCGCTTTCAGGTATAAAGGCGATTCCGGCGCCAGCAGCCTCAACCATGTCCGCCGCATCGCCGCGAACACCCATCAGGATTGGACGGCCCATGGCCAAATAAGCCTGGGTCTTAGAAGGGATAGTGATCGAAAATAGTGGGTCATCACGGAGATGCACAAGCAATGCATCAGCATCAGCGAACACCGGCCCCATGTCAGCGACGGGACGCGGCGGCAGAAAAATTATGTTGTCAGTACCAGCCGCATGACTCGCCGCTCGAAGCGCTTCGACTTCTACACCGCTGCCAATAAAGGTAAATCGTATCATTGGCGCGTCAAGGATCAAGCGTTTTGCTGCCCCAATAACAGTTTCCAATGCCTGAGCCTTACCCATGTTGCCTGCAAACAGGATGTTCAACTCGGCCCCGTTCGAAGACGCTTTGACAGGGACCGATTTTGCCTGCTCCTCAATCTCCGGTGGCGCCCAGTTCGGAATAACATGGATTGGACTCAGCACATGCCGTTCCAGCAATCGCCGCTTGAAGCCAGGCGAGAGCACGATCAGGGCTTGGGCCTTTCGCATCGCAAATGCGCTCCAAGCACCCACAAGTCGCATTACCAGTTCGCTTTTGATCATGCCTGTAGATGCAAGTGTGTCCGGCCACAAATCTTGAATATCGATAACATAAGGAACCTTCCGTAACACTCGCAACGCAATGGCTCCAGCCGCTGCAGTCATGGGTGGACAGTAGACGTAGACCACATCGGGACGTTTTATACAGAAGGAAACAAGCATGCTCGATATCGCGAAAGAAGCATAATTAAAAATGCGACGCACCGCAGATTGATCGTGACTAGGATACAACAGGGCACGATTGACGACGATCCCGTCCATCACTTCCCGTTTCCACAGCTTAATTCGGTAACCTGAATAAAGCTTTCCACCGGGATAGTTAGGAAAACCTGTGAGCACCTCAACATCATGTCCCATCTTCCGAAGCGCTTTGGCAAGCGGAAGACCTTTGAAGTTGGGTTCTGGCTGAAACCATTGCGTGAGAATTAGAATGCGCATAGTCAAGTCTATGCACGTGATTGAGTGCATACGGCAATACTCAACGCATTAGAGGAAGCTTGTAGGCTGGAATTTTCGACTCGAGCGTTAAAACAAAACTTTGCACTGACATGCGAAATTACTATGAGCAGGGTGCTCATTCGTAAATTGCGCTATCGCAAAGCATACAGTTCATATTTGTGGAATATTCTATGCAACTCAATGTACTTTCATATTTTGAAACAGGTGCCGCAAAGACACATCCAGAAAAGACTGCAATCGTCGATGGGAACATCGAGATCACATTTGCAGAACTTCGGTCACAGGCAATGCAATTGGCCGAGCGGCTTATCGCTCGCGCAGATATAACAAATGAACCCATAATTGTTTACCTGCCCAAAAGTGCAGCGGTTATTATAGCAGATATTGCGATTCTCTATAGTGGTAACATTTATTCAAATGTTGATATCAAGTTGCCTATACAAAGAATAACTAATATATTCAATAATGTTGGTCCTCGATTGGTCATTACTTCTAGCGCGAACGTTGATGAAGTACTGAAGACCGGTTTTTCAAAAGAAAATATAATTCTTACTGACGATCTGAATGAGCAAGATCATGATTACTCGCATATCAATCGGCGATTAGAAAGGATCGTGGATACTGATCCAGTATGCATAATAAACACATCGGGATCGACTGGAACACCCAAGGGCGTAACGCTAACACACCGTGGAACAATAGATTTCATGGATTGGGTTTTCGATACGTTTTCATTTGATGATCAAGTTGTTATTGGCAGTCTATCTCCATTTTACTTCGATATATATACTCTAGAACTTATTTTGTGCCTTTCAAAGGGAGCAAAACTAGTCATCATTCCAGAGCAGCTGGCCATATTTCCAGCAAAACTGATGGGGTTCTTGGCTGAGAAAGATATCACCTTCCTGTTCTGGGTGCCAACGATTATGGTAAATATTGCCAATCTTGGTCTGCTTGATAAAATAGAACTACCAAAACTTCAGACCGTTTTTTTTGCAGGTGAAGTTTTCCCGACACGACACCTGAATATGTGGCGGCGCGCGTTGCCGCAAGCCAGCTTTGTCAACCTTTACGGGCCAATCGAAATTCATGTCGATTGTACCTATTATATCGTGGAAGGCGAAATGTCTGACGATGAGCCGCTTTCAATAGGATATCCATGTCGCAACACCGACATCCTGATCCTGAATGCAGATGACAAGCTGTGCGCGGATGACGAACAGGGAGAACTCTGCGTGCGAGGAAGCTCCTTGGCTTTGGGTTATTGGAACGACCCGGAAAAAACTGCAAAAGCATTCGTTCAAAATCCCCTCAATACGCGATACCCCGAATTGATTTACCGTACCGGAGACCTAGCGGTTCGTCGCGCGGACGGGCGGATTTTTCTGGCGGGGCGCCGTGACTATCAGGTCAAGCATATGGGGTACCGGATCGAGCTCCCAGAGATCGAGCATCAGGTGCTAGCAATCGACGGAATTGCAAATGCATGCGTATTGTACGATCATCCGAAAAAGGCGATTACGTTGTTTTATCAGCCGTCCGATGGCGAAGTGCCAGCCGCGACGATTCGCCAAGCTTTATCCAAAATTTTACCGAAGTATATGCTGCCGACCGTGTTCCATTCGCTGGACCGACTGCCGATGAATCCGAACGGAAAAATCGACCGAAATGGGTTAATGCAGCGTATTGCGGAAATGGTATAGATGGAAAAAATTTGTAATTGGGATCATTACCGAAGGTACGTGTCGACCGTGCCTCGTCTCACACCGGCCTATACGACTAATTTATATATGTCGCAGGATCAGGTCGAGCGTTGGTCGGCAGAGGGTCGACTGCGCGCAATAGCCTCCGACAGTGCTTTGCTGTTGCTATTGGAAGACCGCGACTTCAATCACGTCTATCATATTGCAGAGAATCAGTCAGCGTTGGCTGCAATCTTAGGTAAGTTGCCGCGCGGCGTTTACACTACGGATTTGATCGGAAAAGGCGTTGTATTAGAGCAGGTATGCTCCACTTACGCCCAGGCAGGATGGGGACGCCACCAATATTTGCGTCGGATGATATTAACGCAAACGGCACATGTGGAACGTGCGCCAATTTCAAACGCCGTACTCCCAGAACTTGCGCAACTTGAGCATGTTCTTCCGATTGCTGCGTTTCTTGAACGACTTTTGGACCGCTACGCCGAACAATTACCTGACGTGACTGAGTTGGAGCAAGCAGCTAAGGCTGGAAGATTGCTTTATGTGAGTCGAATGGGAAAAATCATCGGCATGCTGATGTACGATGTCAGAGGTCAGATGGCCCATTTGCGTTTCTGGCACGTCGATGAAGCTGCCCAAGGCGAAGGTGTCGGCCGACGCCTTATGACCGCTTTTCTAAGGCAATGCGAGCGAATGCAGCGCGTGGTCTTGTGGGTGATCGGCGATAATGAACGGTCTATTGCGATTTATCAACATTATGGCTTCGTCGAAGACGGACTGCTAGATCAAATTATGATTTTTCGTAACGAAAGCGTTTAGATGAGCAAGGTACCTACTATTCTACACCAGATCCGGCCCGAATTTGACTTTTTACAGTCGGATGATTTTTTCGAGGAAGGCATTCTAGATTCATTCGATCTGATAACATTGGTTTCAGAATTGGATGAGGCATATGGCATTTCGATCGACGGTCTGGACATCATACCAACGAATTTTTGCAATGTCGCTGCAATCGAATCGTTACTCCGCCGGAATGGGGTCACACCGTGAAGCTGACCTACACAGGGAAGGCAATCACTGGATTGCTTACCATAATACCTGCTAACGAGCGCAAGTTCGTCGACGAGATGGCGAATTTTAACTTCTCGCCTGCACGTTCAATGAAACTGAAAGAAGTCATGGGATATGACCGTCACCGCATTGTTGACGGCCCGGTATGTTCATCTGATCTAGCCGTAACAGCAATCGAGTATTTGCTGCAAAATGGTCTCCTGGCGAAAGCAGAAATCGGTGGGCTGGTACTTGTAACACAGACTCCTGACTATCTTATGCCAGGAACTTCGAAAGTCGTACATGGTCGGCTTGGATTGCATCAAGACGTGTTTTGCCTAGATATAAATCAGGGCTGCACCGGGTTTCTGATCGGTGCAATGCTCGGCTTCATGCTGCTTGACCAGCCGGCTGTTCAAAAAGTGCTGGTGGTGAATGTCGATGTTATGAGCCGAAAAGTTTCAGCCCGTGATCGCAATAGCTATCCACTGATCGGTGATGCTGCTTCGGTCGCAGTCATTGAGCGCCGAGAGAATGGCGGTTTGATTGAGGCGCGTTTGAAAATGGATGGTTCGCGCCGAGACGCCCTGATCATTCCGGCCGGCGGGATGCGCATGCCTTCTAGCGCTGCTACGGCCGAGCAGACGGAGGACGCAGAAGGCAATTTACGGGCGCTGGACAATTTAAAGATGGATGGTTCGGCGGTATTCAATTTCGTGTTAACCGAAGTACCCGAGCTAATCAGCAATCTGCTAGAAGAAACGGGTACCAAACTAGATGCTATAGATGCTTTTTTATGTCACCAACCAAATCGTTTCATGCTCCACAAGCTAGCGGACAAACTTGGTGTTCCTCATGAAAAATTGCCCAGCAACATCGTTGAACATTTTGGTAATTCGAGCGGCGTGACTATCCCCATGGCAGCCGTATTCAATTTGCGTGAACGGCTACTTACAGAAAAATTGCATTTGTGCCTGTCAGGGTTTGGTGTTGGGCTTACATGGGGCGCAATGCTGATAGATATTGGCCCACTCGATTTTTGTGAAATGATTGAATTCGAAGAGGAAAGAGAAAATGGATGAGTTTTTGAGCGAGATGGCTGAAATCCTAGAGGAAGATTCGGTTCATCCGACCGATGAACTTGACAGCTTTGAAAGCTGGGATTCGCTCGCGGCTCTCTCTGTCGCGGCGCTTGCAGACTCCTCTTTCGGCGTAAATATGTCGTCTCAGGAGATCAATGAAGCGACCACTGTAGAAGATCTGTATCAACGGATATTGGCAAAGAGGGCAGCTTGAACGCACACGCTCCGATTGTGAATCCGATGAATCTTGCCGGTCGTCACTATCTGGTGACTGGCGCGGGCTCAGGGATTGGTAGGCAGACGGCCATATTGCTTAATCGCCTCGGCGCAGACTTGTCGCTTGTTGATCTGGATGAGACTGGCCTTAACGAACTTCGGAAGACTATCGAACTGACAGGCCATTCTTATATTCATCCCGCCGATTTGTCGAAAACAGACGAAATTGAAAGTTTGGTCACCGACTGTGTGGCAAAAGGAGGCCCACTTCACGGCATTGTGCATAGCGCCGGTATTCAGGCGATCGGACCGGTAAGATCCATCAAGATCGATACTTGGCGGAAAATATTGGCAGTCAATACAGAGGCGGCGCTTGCTCTTAGCAAGGCGATGGCAAGCAAGAAAGTTTACGCCGGCGAGAATGGATCGATTGTGTTTATTTCGAGCGTGATGGGTTCCGTCGGGTCGGCAGGCGCCGTGCCTTACTCGATGAGCAAGGCGGCGCTTGAAGGCATGGCGCGTTCGTTGGCGCTCGAATTCGCGGGTCGGCGTATCCGCGTCAACTGTGTTGCTCCCGGCTATGTAAATACGCCACTGCTCGAGCGAACCGAGAAAATGTGGGACGAACGTCAAAGGAAGGTTGTGGAGGAGCAGCATCCTCTTGGTTTCGGCCAACCCGAAGACATAGCCAATGCTGTAGCGTTTCTTCTGGCAGATAGCGGTCGCTGGATTACCGGCACAGTGCTGGTCGTGGATGGCGGCTATCTCGCCCGATAAATATTTGAAAGTCCATGATGTCCGAACCTAATTCTGCGTACCCATGCTTACTGATTACCGGTGCTTCATCTGGGATTGGTCGGGAAATGTCGATCAATTTGTCGAAGCATTACCGCTTGATCCTCAATGGACGGGACATTGTGCGATTGGAAGAAACTCGCTCACTCTGCCACGAGCCCACGCGTCATCTGTGCTGGGCGTTCGATTTGGCGGATGTCTCGGCGCTTGGCTCCAGCTTACCGGATTTTCTTGTCGGAAATCATGTGCAGGTAACCGGCTTTGTGCATTGCGCGGCGCAATTGAAGGTGCTTCCGCTACGCAGCATTTCAATAGACCATGCGCAGTCGGTGATGAATACCAATGCGCTGGCGGCAATGGAGATAACACGCCTGCTCATGCGCAAGAACGTTAACCAAAAAGCACTTGAAAGCATCGTTTTCATATCGACGATCGCCAGCAAGTTCGGCGCCAAAGGCTTTACTGCCTATAGCGCGAGCAAAGCCGCACTTGACGGACTGATGAAATCGCTGGCAGTCGAACTGGCACCAGAAGTTCGTGTGAACTCGGTTCTGCCCGGAGGAGTACGGACTCCCATGACCGACGCAATGTACGCGGACCCCGAGATTTCGGATCGGCTCACACGCGATTATCCTCTAGGGATCGGTTTTCCGTCTGATGTGACCAATGCGGTCAAATTTCTGCTGTCGGACCAATCACGCTGGATCACCGGCCACCAATTGGTGGTAGATGGCGGTCGCTCGGTGAATATCTCCGCATGAGCGCGTTCGTCATTGTTGGAACCGGCGGTATGGGCCGCGAGTTAGCCGGATGGATTGAAGGGTGTCGGCAAGAGATACGCGATCGCTTCAAGGTCGAAGCATTTATTTCGGAAGCTGACGATGCGGGGAGTTCGATTTACGGTATCCCCGTTCTCCATCCTCAAGCATGGAGCGGAGTGCCGCCCCGTTTTGTGATCGCGTTTGCAGACCCGACGCAGAAAAAACGATTGGCACTTCGACTCGAAACTATGGGATGGATACCCGAAATCTTCATACACGATTTAGCTGCAGTTGGGCCGCATGCAAAGATCGGACGGGGCACCGTAATTTGCCCCGGATGCCGCATTTCCAATGATTGCGAAATCGGCGAGCATGTTCTGGTCAATGGTGGTTCGGGCGTAGGTCATGATGCTAAAGTCGGCAGCTATTCATCGCTGCTTGGTTCGGTCAGCGTGAACGGGAATTCGCAGGTTGGCGAGGGTGTAACATTCGGCGCAGGCAGTATGGTTTATCCTGGCAAACGCATTGGTGAGTGGGCGAAAATCGGCCTTGGAAGCGTGGTGCTGAAAAACGTGCGTGCAGGTGCCACGATGTTTGGAAACCCCGCCAAACGGATCGATCGCGACTGATTTTCGCGTTCAGCTGAGAGAAGAATGCCGATAGACATTGCATTCGCGCAAGTCGATACTTCAGTCATGTTCATGGGGTTGGAATGGCAAAGATACTGATGCTTATTAATCAGTTTAGCAGCGCTGAAGAGCCTGCTGACCCGCCGCATCAACTCGCTGAGGCGTTTGTCGCCGCCGGCCATTCGGTAAAAGTCGTGGTCATTCCTTGGCAACGTAACGAAGCAGGTGTGAAGCAATATAGCGAAAATGACCAGCTTCAAGTTCTTCGCATTCCCCCGCTGCAAGTGGCCCGCTTCGGTCGTGCAGTGGGATTGTTGTGCCGTTGGACATTCTCATCGCTAGTGGCACTGCGATATGCAAAGAAGTTTATAAGTGAAGACGACATAGACCTGATTTACACCACCAGTCCTTCAGTCAGTATGGCATTCCTGACACGCTGGGCGCTTCGCAAATTTCCGCATGCCCGATCTTACCTGTATATCGTCGACTTCTTTCCTTTTCATCAACGGGCAATTGGCTTGATCCCCGGCGGTGTAATTTTTCGGGTGGCTAAATGGGCGGAAGGCCACTTGATCCGACTGTTCGACATTATTGGTTGTATGTCATCAAAGAATGTTGAGTATTTGAAGAGGAATTATCAGCTACGTTCCGATCAGGTGGTAGAGATCCTACCACTGAGCACCGCAATCACACCTCCTGCCAAAGTAAATAAAGAGGCTGTTCGGGCCCATTATAAATTGCCGTGCGACAAGGTAATTGCCATTTTCGGTGGTCAGATCACCGAAGGACGCGGTATCGAACAAATCCTGGAAACCGCCGAAATGGCCAGCCACGCCACCCCCGACCTGCATTTTGTGTTGGCGGGGCAAGGGCGCCATGTCCATCTTGTTGAAGATTATATCCGCCAAGGGGGGCGAAATTTGACCTTAATCGCCAGCTTGGCGCGTAGCGAATATATAGAGCTCGCATCGGCTTGCGACATTGGTTTGGTGGTAACCGTCCTGATCGCCGATATTCCGACATTTCCCTCAAAGACACTCGATTACTTGCAAGCCTCGCTGCCGATTGTTGCCGCAGTAGAACCCGACACGGACTTTCGAGAGTTCCTCGAAAAACATGGCTTCGGTGTTGTGGTGCAGGCAGGTAGCGCATCGCAATTGCTCGATGCTTTAGATAAACTCGTGAGTGATGAGCACCTGCGGAGTAAAATGGCAGAAGCAGGAGTAAGAGTTTTGCGCAATGTTTTTGACATCGATCATACCGTAACTCAGATAACACAGCACTTAAAAGTGAACTAACAATGGAAAAATACAATAATATATCAATTTACAGCAAAATTCCGCTAAAAATTGGTATGATTTATCTTTTGTTTACATTATCACTTTTCATTATTGGTCCAATGAGCTGGCAATTTATAAATATATATGAAGTTATTTCATATTTATTATTAATTTATACAACAATAGCAATTTCTTTTTATATAGGTTTAAGTAATAAATATCCAAATTATAGTGAAACAAAATGGAGAAACAAATTATTCTTTTTGGGATCCATTTCTGCT
>CAYTDR010000044.1:0-17001 GCA_964436185.1 uncultured Candidatus Obscuribacterales bacterium
TGATTGGTAGTGAGAAAGATCGCCCCACTTCCGGTGGCAAACCTTTCGTAAAAAGAAGCAATTCCTTGATTTCAGAAGCATTGCGCGCCACTGTTGTATTCCAACTTTCGTCTCTATCTGATGTTGGAATTTTGTTTGTCATCTTTTCACTGGTTGTCTTGGCTGGGCCAACAGAGTTTGATACCTTGCAACGCCTGCTGCCAGGCGTAATACCTATTATCGTTGCTCCACTCATCGCCTGGAAGCTCGCAGAACCGAGTAGAAGACAAGCATTGTTGCTCTTCTCCATCGGCGGCCGTCTCTTGCTGGCCGGAGCGCTCATCTTTTTCATCAATCAATATGTCTCGAACAGTACCATCTTCATTCAAATTGGCTTAGCCATACTCGCTCTTGGATTGTTTCATAACACCAGCGAGATCACCGCATGTAATACCGCATCAGGACCAGTGCATACTACCTTCCTCAAGGGTATCTGCCTCGCTTCAACGGCCACTTCGCTCCTCGTTTGGCTCATCGTGATGGAATTTGCCGAAGGAATGTTCTCTCCTTTGCAAACTCTATTTCTTTGTTCAGGCAGTTATTTCCTGGCATTGATCATAAGTCTGGCTTTTAGCCAGTCTCCGGAAAGAAAACGCTCCGGCATCGAGTCCAAAGCGAAAGGGAAAAGACCAAAACGCGCTAGGCATTGGTCAAACGCACCTACGCGAGAAGATTGGGCTAAATTAGCGAATCAACTACCTGGTACCGAGGCGGTCTCACTTCTCTTGCTGGAGTTAGTCGCTTATGCGCTGCTTATTCTGCCTGCTTTGATGTTCGTGACAAATGGACCGTTCTTTCACGTTGCCCGTGATCTCGAATTCCGCGCTCTGCTTGCGGGATGGCTTCTGGGAGCGCTCGGCACGACTGCATCAATCGTTAGATGGTCACACCTGGTCACGGCTGTCCCTACGACTTTGCTCCTTCAACTGGGCATCATCGCTGGAAACCTCGGTTTAATTCTGACTTCGTCCAGCTACCTGACACCGCTCTTGCTTTTCAATCTTGGGCTCGCCAGTGCCAGCTTGATTGTCTCCACGCAGTTACAGCTGAGTGCCGAAAGCAGAAGCTCGACTATCTATCGCGTTTTAGGCTCAAGCTTTACCGTTCTGTCTCTCACCGGGTTGTTCGTATACCTGTGCGGACTTCCCACTGTTACCAGTGTTCAGCCCTATATCAAGCTTTCCAGTCTTTATCTGCTCATCTCCGTAGCATTGCTTGTTCTATCGAAAAGAAACTGCAACTCACTGGTGCGATCCCTCATGAGCATTTTTTCTCCTCCTCTAATAGGAGAACACGATTATCCAGGACGTGAAGGCAGGAATAATCTTACCGAATACTCTCGCGCGACCACGACAATCTACACGACATCAAGACTGTCTGTCCGTACTGCGGTGTCGACGGGATTGCGTTTAAACAGCTTGGTAGTGATTTATAGTGATGAGTGGCTATGGACATCACGCATTACACGTCCGCTATTACAATGGTTGGGCATATTCGTCATCAGCGATTTTGTTCCAAAGGTGCTGCCACGTGAACTCAAGGCGGCCAAGTCGATTACTGTTCACAGCAACCTCGCGCAGTTGCAGACGTTGCTTGCCGATCTCGAAATAAAAGAGGATGCCGTGAAATTTTGCAGAGTGTCTGTTTCGGATACAAGGCGGGTTATGTTTGCTATGCGCTGTTTGACAGTTTCGAGAATTTCTCCTCCGTCGGCACAAGCTCCGATACCACATACAGTGCAATGATTTCGACCTTCGAGTATCCGCTCGATAGATAATATGACTATGGACAACAAATCCCTATCCAACATTTCAATCATCCTCGTACGACCTGAGTTTACTGGCAACATCGGCTCGACTGCCAGAGTCATGAAAAATTTCGGACTTACCGATCTACGGCTCGTCAATCCTCCGAAAAATTACAGAGATTCCGAGGCCCGCATGATGGCCGTGGGTGCACATCTTTTACTAAAAACGGCGATGGTAAGAGACTCTCTCAGCGAAGCACTGACGGACGTCAACCTATCGATCGCCCTATCCTCCGGACGTCGCCGTTCGAGACAATTGGACAATCTCGCTGAGGTGGCACCGGAAATAGTCAATCTGGCAGAGGCGAACAGAATTGCATTCGTTTTTGGCAATGAGCGCAATGGTCTTCTTGATGACGAACTGGCGCTGTGCAGCAGAAAGGTCAGAATTGAGTCGTCGATTGAATTTCCTGCACTCAATCTGGCTCAGGCAGTCGGAATTGTCGCATACAGTCTTGCTTCTTCACTTCACTTACACACTGAGCAACCATCTGAAAAGAAAAACATTCCGGAGTTGCCTTCGCTCGGTGATGTTGCAGCGCTGCAAGAACAGTTCGAACTTCTCGTAGACAATGTGGACTTCTCTCGTTCATTCAATCGGGACCTGGTAATCTCTCAGCTAAAAGACGCATACGATCGAATGGTTCCCACAAAACGAGAGCTCTCGCTGCTGAAAGGCATACTCTATCGGCTCAATGCCAAACTGCAAGAGAGTTCTAAAACGAGTCTGCCGTCGCCGACGGAGTAGCCCGAATTTATCAACATTTGCTGAGCCACTTGCATGAACTTTTGGGAATACCCGAATGTTGTAGCTCTCAATCATTTGTACCCCAGATCATCCCCTGAAAGGGGTATTAATCCAGTTGCACGTGGTATAGAGGGGAACAAGGGAGAATCTGGTGTTCTTTTACGCGAGAAATTCTTGAACCCGCTCTGTTGCTCTGCGTACGAAGAGGTGTCAAACATGTTAAAACTTCGGGAAATTAGACTCCCAATCCATTTAGCACTTTGCTGGGGCGGTCTGTCCTTAATTGCTCCTTCGCAAGCCCAGGGAGTTCAGCCTACACCTGCCCACACAGTCAGTGTACAGTCAAGCATCAGCCCGCCCGTTCGTCGTCCAGTTGAAAGAGCACAAACTGTGCAATTCGGACAAACCCAGAGGACTCAAACGAGTCAAACCCAGGTGGCTCCTTCGGCTGCTCAACCGACGAGCCCAGCAGCTGCCAAACCTTCATCACCACGAACTCAGACTACAAGGGGCCAGACCGCGCCGCATCAAACCCGCGCCAGAAAATCACAACCGGTGGTAGACCCGGTCGATGAAGACGTCGTTGACGACGATGCCGAGCAGGCAACGACACCTCCTGTACCTGCCACCAGCAAAACAAAGCTCGAGGCCAGAGCAACTGTTCAACAGCGAGGGAGTGTTCGTCGAATCAAGAAAGAAGTAGCGCCCCTGCTCAAAACTGCCTATGAACAGATGGTGAATCAGGAGTTCCGCGCCGCTGTCTCCACAATTCGAGATGCGCTGAAAGAAGACTCCCAATGTATTACCGCACAGCGCTACCTGGCATTCTGCCTTGCCGAAGGCGGACTGCCAACTGCTGCACTGGATGCGCTTTCCAAACTGATCAAACAGATCAAACCGACCTATTTCGAATGGTGTACGTTCGGAGAGGTCTATCTTCGCTCTGACTCGCTGGAAAACGCGGAACGTTGTTACCTTGCCGCAGAGAAAGCAACCCCGGGCTCGGACTTCGCTAGAAGTGGTCTGATTCGCGTTTATCTGAGGACTTACAGGTCGGAAGAAGCAAACAATCTTTGTATTGAAGGAATGAAAGCCTCAACAGATCTACCACTGTACAACTATTACGTGCTCCTCTACACGAAAGCCCAAGAGGTTAAGAAGGTCGCGCCGACCGCTCCCGGACAAGAGCCTCCATCGGACGTTCCTGAGATTGATACCAACGCTAAAAAAGAGTCTTGATCTAACCTGCGATATTTATCGGAGTCAAGTCCCGAAGCGTCCGAATGACAGCGCTTCGACTAGCTTGGCCAATGACCTGTATGTGTTGTCGCTCGATGGGACACTCATTGCGAAACGCACTCTAAATCGGAGTTAGAAATTTGGAGGCAATTCTTCCATAGTGCTGGGAAGAGAAAAAAGGTAGTTCGAGAAAAAGGTTGGATCGAACGACTGATCGCCTCGCCCAAAAAACTTTCTTGGCGATCGACGTCTTAAGGGTCGACGAGCGGACTGGGAATTACCGGCGCCTTAACCTCGTCGACGGATGAGCGCTCCATCTCTACGTCTCGAACTAACACTGCGGGACTGATTACATGAAAATAGTTGTTGGCAGTGTCTTCTACCGGATATGCCTTTGGTTCCTCGCCTGCTGCGATGATGTCTTTCAGAACTCGCAGAGTCATGGGTGCAAACTCAGCACCTCTCACTAACTGCTCCTCGCCGGTAGACACAGATACGCGATACATCAAGAGCGGTCGAGATAATGAAATAATCCCGGGCGTTGAATAGAGCTCAGATTGATTTTTCACATCCCGGCTGCTGTTTGTCAGTCTTCTAACGATATACACGTGATCCAAACCGGCCGCTTTGCCTTCCTGTCGCAGCCTTTTGTACAATCCGGCCTTATTCATTGAGTTGGTGGAGGAGACAAATAGACTGGAGTGCTTCGCCAGCGTGTTGGTAGTGCCGAAGCGTCCATGACCGTTGCTCTCAGGGACTTCATCTGTCGGAGTGCGTCCGGCAAGAAGCGTTTTCAGAACTCCATTCTCGATCACCGTAACGGGTCGCGCTTGGACACCCTCTTCATCAACATCGAATCCGCCGAATAACGCCTGCCCATCCCAGAACTTGATGAGCGGGTCATCTGTGACCGTAAATCCGGCCGACATCACTTTGCGTGTGATCTTTTTTGACAGAGGGTTGCTGTTGCTCATGTCGACGATTCGATCGCTAATCTTCTGCCTCTTCACTTTGATGTATGGCGACAGAACCTGTCCGAAGAACTCGGCGGCGGCCTGTCCTTCGAACAGAACCGGACCTTCGTAGTAGTCGATTATCGGTGCTTGAGTCAGCAACATAAGCCGATCTGCCATTGCTGTGACTTCCTTCTCGATCTCGGACTCGGACGGCAGTTTGTTTCGCTCGAAGGCGAGAAACGGTTGGAAGTCGTCATAAGGGGAGCCGTCCTCAGCACGAATGCTGGCGGACAGAAGGAGGCGAACGGCAGACTCGGACGAGCTCACTCTGGTTCCTTCACTGTTTACCATCCAACTATTCAGCACCCGCTCGTCAAACCGTATCGAGGAATCATACAATTTTGGAAACTTGCGAAACCGAGAGGACAAGCGCCTCACCCTGTCCGCCCACTGATGATCTACTATCGCCAGGCGCTGCGTCGCTTCGATCGAGGTTAGCGGTTTATGTTGTCGAAAATCAGGCAACTTATCGGAGACATTGTTCTCCAGGAGGTAAGCCTTCTTCTCTTCGAATGTCTCCACTGCATTCTTATAACCGCTGTCACTGAGCATCCAGAGTGCTCGGCGTATCGAATAGTAGTTATCATCGACCGGAGCGAAACTATCCTGTGTTGAGCCCGACTCGATAACACTGCTTTTGAAGTTCGAGTTATCCATCTGGTAGCTGCCCACGCGAATATTCGGAAAGACGGTTCGCTCCCTCTTTCTCGACTTCGAGATAAGTGCCCCTAGATTGGCCTCTACTGAGAAATCATCGTTTTCGTAGATCGTGTAATCGATAAAGTACGGCGGTGAATGACCGGGCAACTTGAGTTGGTTAAGCGATCTGTTCATCTCATCCGTGAGCGCTTCGAAGATAACATCCGATGTTTCATCCGATGCACGCACCTCTGAAGTCGGGAGACCGAGCATTGCCAACATCGGCAAAATCAGTAGACGACTGAGCGCTCTCATTTAGGCTCCTTCGGCGTTTCCCGCTTTGCTTCGTTTTCCACTGGTTCATCTGCTCGTAGCGTCGAGACGGCTGGTTCGTCCTTCTTTTCTGAAATTGGCGCGGGAAGAAGTGGTGGCTTTTCATCCTCTTTTGCCTTGCGCTGCACCTCGAGAGTTTTTAAAAGAAGACTGGTTGAAGACGCAGAGACCGGAACCCACCCTGATTCGGCACCACATACGCCATTAAAAGTTTCCATGTCGTCTGCGCTGGCGATAATATGCTCGAGAGAGGCCAGAGGAGTGCCAACAATATCTACGCCTCGAATAATTTCGTCCGGCCGACCGTCCGTATACACACGCGTCACCACAAGTGGATATAGCTCAAACAGCTGTGGCTCCCCTATGTGAGTGAGGGTGGAACCACCAGCGATATCAGAGAAAATCAGACCAAACTCCTTCCCCTGTTTCTTTGCTTCCTCTATCAACATCTGGCGAAGCCGAGGGTATGGAACCTGTTTGGACTTATCGGCAAGTACCATGAGATTGCCCTGTCGAGCCACCGGTGCATTGCTGTAATCGCACCGTCCATGTCCGTTTGAACGTGGAAAACCTTTAATCGGGGAGCGTGACATCAGGAAGCTTTTCAACACCCCCTTATTGACCAATACAACCGGCTTCGATGGCACTCCCTCGTCGTCGAAGCGATAAAACCCGCTTAGTTCGGAATCTCCCAGTCGACGGATTGACGGATCGTCGACCACAGTGATGAACTCCGGCATTATCTGCTCGTTTATCTTGCTGCGAAATGTGCGTGCCTCTGATTCGTCTTTTTGTCGATGACCCTCCAGGCGGTGCCCGAGAATCTCATGGAAGAAAACCCCCGCCGCCTGTCCTTGCAATATTGCCGGTCCTGAGAATGGTTCCGCCACTGGTGCCTCACGCAGAACTGACAATCGGTCAGCCATCGTCAGTATATGAGCGCGAACATCTTCTTCGCTGGGCAAGGTGTCATCGCCGAAGGCCTCGATCCGCTCAGAAAGAAACAACTCCATTCCATCCTCAGCAGTTGTCTCAGCATAGAGATTGATTATGTAGGACTTGATGAAATCTCTGATTGCCGTTCCCTCACTCGTCGCCAGGTAACGAATCTCACGACCGGCAGTAAAGCGAACAGACGATTCATGAATGAAAGGGTACTGGTTGAACATAGCTGACAACCTTCTCACCCTCTCTTCCCAGGCGGTTCGATCGACTTTAAAAGAGGATAGCTCGTCGGAAAACGACTGTTTTCCTTCCAGGCAAAAGTCGGCTGAGTCATCACTTTCTTTGACTTTCAGATCTCGCCTTGCTTTCATGTAAGCGTACTGTTTTTGAGCTTTTTTGAAGGCTCGATCGGTTGCCCTCCACAGCGCCATTCTGATGGCGGTTTCATCATCATCAACGGGGATGGATGCCGACTCTACATATGATCTCGTGTATTCATCCTGGTGTTTATGTGTGTTGTCAAACGAGACATCACCAACTCTCAACTCTACCTGGACAGAACGGAAGGTCTCCGGTTCCACAAGAGAGTCCAGGGAGCCGTACTTGCCGTAGAGATCAACCGAGTCACTTTCGAGAACTCTGTAAGCAAGATAGTAGATCGGCGCGCTGCCCTGTTTGCGCAGCTTTTCCATCGAACGCTCAAGCTCCTTTTTAAGAGCTTGCAATACCGGATTTAATTTGTCGGCAGAATCCTTGGTACCATCGGGAGTGCGCGTATTGCCATTCTCAGCCTGCCAGGTAGATTGAGCGCTGGCGTCGACGATTCCTTCCACCGCGCACGCCGCATTCGCGCTCGTCGCCAGAGCTAGAAACAAGGCAAATCCGGTCGACACACTCCAATGTCCGGTTGAGACGTGCTTAGATGTCGTCCGCTTCAATACCATAGTTACTAAGTGCCTCCCGGAAGACGGACTCTAACTCATCAGTCTGATCCTCGACTTAATATAGCTGGAAGCGATGAGTGGCGAGGAATGTTATCGGACGGACGGTTTAGCTCGAGAATTTGTTTTCTATTGACGGCGTTTGGACATCTTGGAAGTTCGGGATTGTCCCTGAGGTTTCACTCGAGAGCTGAACGATCGGGTCGTCTCGTCGTTCTCTTGCGCTAGCTCGAATAGAATAACTATGAACAGATTGAACTCTGGCGATCATTCTTGTTCCAAAGCAGCGTGGGATGGACAGAGTATAGAGGTAAGGTTTTTGAACGATTCTACAATTCACGGGATACAAAGAATAACTCACCTTTTACCTTTCCCCGTTCGTGGGGACTTCGGCAGGGTCTTCGTTTCATGGCATGACATTCAACTTGCATCATTCAATCTCGAGCCTCTTGCCGAAGGAGCTGTAACGGACGTGGTCGAGCACTGGACAGATTATGGGCAAAGATTATTAAAAGTGCTCAGCCAAGATGGGCAGGAAATGATTTTCGAGTTGGTTTTTGTTTTTATGGCGGAGAAATCGATCTACGGGATTATTCGCTTGCCGAAGACCTGGCCTTCCTGTGACGAAGAAGGCGTTGGTACGATTGTAAGAATAGTGGGTCCTACCCATTTGTGCACCATTGGTAGTGACACTGTCAAGAGATTATGTGGCTATCTCGACTCCGGTGAGTCTACCGGTCTCTATGCCATAGCTAAATGCGAAGAAGTCTTCGGTCCGTTTCCTCCTCGCACTTCGACGGATGTACAGATGGACAAGGTGCGCCGAAAGATCGCTGAAGAGACGAATTGTATTCATTGTGAGAAGCCGGTCGGTTTTGAAGACAACATTTGTCCTCACTGTAAAGCCAATCGCACTGCCCCTGCTTGTCCGAAGTGCAATCAACCGGTGACTGACGTCAGGGATGCGATGCAGATTTTTCCAGACGAGCGAGGGCACTATCCCTGGCACTGCCAATGGAACTATCGCTGCCTTCACTGTAATTTCGAGTTCGCCACGACTATTGCACTCGCCACTGGACATCAGACCTTTTTCTCCCGAGATGAGAACCAGCAAGATTGGGCAGAGGAAATGAAGAAAGAGAACCCGTGGGCAGGCGGAAGTCTGATAGAGATATCAGCCGGAGATAGCTTGAACCTGAATTTCGATTGTTGGGACCTTCAACCAACAGTTCGAGTCCACGTCTCTAGGCTTTCGAGTGCCAATAGAGAATCCTCCCAGTTTGACTTAGCCAAGAATGAGACAATCGTTATGACCGTGCATGAATGGAAGGCGGTAATCGAGCAACTCTCAGGACCACTATCTATATTACTTGAACGCTCCGGATGGAATCGCGATACTACTTGAGGTCCCGAAGGCGCGCTTATCGCGGTAGCAACCCAACTATCCATTCTTGTGTTCTCCCCGGCCGACTAGAATAACCGCCTGTTAAGGACTTCATTGTCAACTGTCCATCAAACTTTGCCGGTGTGGTCCGTTCCTGAGAAGGCTTAAGCCGATCAAATATGAAAACCCTATCCTGATAGCCGGGAACATGTGGATTGTCTAGAATCTTTGTCAATTTCCAATTTCTATCGAGCAGATCGAAAAAGTCTCGAGTCCCCGTGACACCACCGGGAGTTTGTCCCAAATAGATCAGATGCCGTCCACTAAAGTTGTACAGTGCACGCGCGGCATCGTTAGTATTGTCCGGCGGATAGGAAATGATCATTGTTTGAGGATATTTGCCGGCGTTCCAATTTTGCAGCTTGAGGAACGACTCGTTACCAGGCAGTACTCTGGACCAGGATACACCTTCGCTAAACCATTCATTCCCTGTTGCCGCCTCACCAGATGGAGCCGATCGTCGAGTTCCGAATTGTCTTGGATAGGCTACCGAAAGGGGAATCAGATCAGCTCGCAAATTGACGCCGCTGCCGATGGGAGCACAATCGAATGACACCAGGGGCACACCATTTTTGCCCATAACCCAACCCAAGTAACCCCTACCGGCGAAGGCGTCGACGATTGGTCTGGGAGTTAGCGCAGGATTGCTGATTTCGGCAATTAGAGCCGGTCCGACCAGTCCATGACCGTATTTAAGCTGTTCTTCGTATCCGGAAGCGCGCGTCCGGCCTTTGCCGGTATAGATATCACCGCCATCAGTGTGGTAGGGGTATATGCCATCATATTTGGTACGAGGTCGTTCCCTGTTGAACCAGTTGATCATCTCGATGAAATCGCGTAGTTGAGGATTCCGTTCTGTATCGACAACTGGCACGAGACGACCACCTTCCCAGCGGGCTATGGGTGGCGACGGCTGCCAGATTTGAGCAAGTTCCGGTGCTATGTGCTCGCTAGCTGCAATCCGTGCTCGATCCTCTACTGATACCAGCGCTGATGCTCCTCTCATATCACTACCGGCAGTGCGGGCTCCTAGCGGTGGAACACGCTGCGACTCAGCAAGGGAAGTTGGAACTGTTTCACCGACGCGACTAATCGAACGCGACCCGGCACCTGTATCCATCGACCCCCTGGCAGGTGTTCCTGCACCTAATCTGGTGGCAGGAATTTCCATTGCTGCCGAAACAATTGTCGGTGGATTTACAGTCGCGGCACCGCGAACAATGGGGTCACCCGATCCCGCAGGTGGTGCCGAGCCTCCTCGCGCCCCAGGACGCCTGACCATCATCGACACTGGCGGTGCAATTTGTGCAGTAGTCTCAGCTTCTACCACACTTGTCGCTCCTGTCCACGAACCGCTGCCTGCTCGCGCTTCTAGGGCACCACCAGTAAATGCAAGAGCCGGTCTGCCAGGGCGAAGCAACTCAGCAGCGTACATGATCGAATTGGATATGGATGCTCGCCAGGGAGAGTTGCTCAATCGATGTCCGTATCCCCCAGCAACTGACATAAAGCCAATGTCGAAGGCAAATCGACCAAGGTGCTCGTTCAATACATGCTTGTTCCGATCGACATTCTCATCGGAGCGCCAGGTATCGTTCCAAACATCTCTGATCGAACCAAGCCTCTCGGGAGCGAGAACGTCAGATACGAATGAGAGCGCCAATGCGCCGGAGACAATCTTGGCCGGCACCATTAAGCCACGTGTACGTCCGACTCTTGCCAGAGCGGCAGATAGAGCCATGGCGGAGGTTCCGCGCAGGGCAGTGCCACCAAGATCTTGTCGAGACTCGCGAAAACCTGTGGATATCCCGCCCAACATACCATAACCGAATACATGAACTTCTCGAAGCAACTTCTCGGCGCAGGACTCGTGATCCGGGACCCGGCTGTTACGGGAATCAAACGATCTGAGCAGGCTGGTATCGGTTGCAATACCAGTAGTACAACGATCAATATCGCTGCGATCGCTCGAGTGCCGTTCGGTGGGGTGCGAGTTCTCGAAGGGTTCTGTCATTTCGCCGACTCTCTGCAATTTGGGACGTCCCAACTTATTCTTGAAATCTTACTAAATCTTCGCTCGTCGTGATCAAAATCTAATCAACTTTTGGACTTCCTACTAGGACCAGTTCGCCAGGGAAAGCTAATCCTGCCTCTTCTCATCAGGTTTCGCTAAATTCGAACGACAATCTTCCGCGCTTTGAATCTTGGTATATTGCTCACAAATAGACGGTGATGCGGTGTTTGATTCTCATTCCGGGGATTGTTCGTGAAGGTCGACCTCAACCTGGCAAAAGATCTCGATAAGCAGGTGGTACTTCTTACTATTGGAAGATTCGCATCGGCTGTGGGTTCTGGCTTCACCATGTTCTACGCACCGATTTTCTTCGTCAACGTACTCGGAATCCAGGCCACTCACGTTGGTATCGGAATTGGTTGCGCCGGAGTTGCCGGAGTCGTAGGGCGGATCATGGGAGGTTCCTGTGCAGATTCACCAAGGTTCGGACGCAAAGGGACTTTGTTGATCGCATCCGCGTTGTTGACTCTGGGAGCAACATTCTTCGCCATCAGCGAAGGGCTCTGGCACTTTATCGTCGGCAACATTCTCAATGGACTGGGTATCGGATTTTATTGGCCTGCAGCAGAAGCCTTCATAGCCGACGTGACAAAACCAGCCAAACTGAATGAAGCGTTTGCTCTTACCAGACTGGGTGACTACATCGGTCTGGGACTGGGCGTTCTTCTGGGTGGCCTGGTCATCGGTCACCATGGGACATACCGTCTAATTTTCATTGTAGACGCCATATCGTTTCTCATTCTAATTTGCTTCATCTGGAAAGGACTGAAGGAAACGATGCCCCCGCAAGGCACCATTCCCAGAAAGAGCATCGTGCAAAACTGGATGGTCGCTCTATCCGACCGGCACTTGCTTTTCTATGCGCTAATGAACCTGCTCTTTACGAATAACATCCTTCAGATTAGTACTACCCTTCCGATTTACTTCGTCAACTTCGTTCCTAACCATTCAGCTACGGGGTTTGACGCGAAGATCATTGCCAATCTGTTTTCAGTCTATATCGTTTTGATTTCGATATTCATTATGCCTCTTGCTCGGCTGACAGCCGCCTGGTCAAAATCGAACGTGCTCATGATTGCCTGTGTTCTCTGGTGCGGAACATTTGCCTTGTGCGCATATTTAGGAACCGGAATTGCGGAGCCGTTAGTGGCAGCGATTTTGATTATTGTCCTGTTTGCCTTTGCAAATGCACTCTATGGGCCTTCTGCTTCCTCGCTCGTAGTCGAGATCGCTCCAGAAGATTCCAAAGCCATCTATCTGTCGGTCAACTCGGTATGCTGGGGTGTGGCGAGCTCGTTCGGACCAGCGCTGGGACTGGCAGCGCTCGATCAAGGGTTATCCAGTGGGATCACTTTCTGGTGGACACTTTCAATATCGAGCGGCATTGCAGTCTTGGGACTTGCAGCGCTCAAGGCGCTCATAAACAAACGCCGGACATAGAGCGAAGAACGTCTGCTGCTCTATTGCTTGCGGGTTTCTTGATAGAGATAGTATGGTGCAGTTCTTCTCAAAGTCTCTTCGAAAGGAGTCGGTTTGAAGTTGAGCTCCTCCTCGGCTTTCTTGGAGCTGAAGAAGATTTTGTGCTGAGACAGCCAGGCGGCCTGCTTGCTGACTGCCACTTCTTTGCCGAGCATCGGCAAGATAGCCTCGCCTAACGAGCCGAGCGCAACCAGGACCGGTCCCGGAATCTCGAACAAAGGCGGTCGTACGTTTTGCACTCTGGCAAAGACCTTTGCTGCATCTTTGAATGAGAGGTTGGCGCTTACCAGAGCATAGCGCTCACCGGTTCTTCCCATTGTCATGGCGTTGACGTGGGCGTCAATTACGTCGTTGATGTCAGAAAATGTGACGCCACCACAGGGAACACCAATCAAAGAACCTTTGGCCAGTGCGGTGAAGATGGCATGGTGGTGCGGATGTTTGTCGCCTTCACCGAATATGATACCAGGTGAAAGAATAATGACCGGCAGTCCTTTATGCCAGCAGGCAATAACCTCCTGCTCAGCCGCAAACTTGGAGTCGCAGTAATTGAGTCCCAGTCCGCTAAGATTGTAGGTAAGCTCCTCCGTGCCGATGGTTCCCTCCTGGGGAATACCCATTGCGGCAATCGAGCTGGTGTGGATAACTCTTTTGACTCCAGCCTTGAGAGCGGCTTCCATAACGTTCCTGGTGCCGGAGACGTTGACGCCGAACTGGCGAGTTGCATCCTTCTTCTTATAAGAGACCAGACCGGCAAGATGGAAGACATAGTCGCAGCCTTCCATGGCTTTCTGAATCGATTCCTGGTTGGTCACGTCACCACTGAAGTGCTCGATTGGCAAATCTCGCAGTCTTTTGGAAGCGGAGCCGGAGCGACCGAACGTCCGCACACGAATTCCTTCCAGCTCCACCAGGCGCGACACCAGATTGGAGCCGATGAAGCCGCTCGCGCCGGTTACAAGGACCTTTTTCGCGCCTTCTTGCGTATCGGACATCTAAGCTAGCGTTCCTCTCGCGAGCCTACAGGCTTCGGGGAATCAGAACGATCCCCTTCTCCGCTATAGGACTTCAGTGCCATGGTGAGCGTAGTACCCTCCCTGCATAATATAGCTGGAAGACGGTTGTCCCGACAGATGTTATCGGACAGAGAGAGAAGAACTTGATCACGACTCAAAGTCGGAACATCTTGAATCATCTCCATGGTGCCGGCGGCGAACTTGGCGATCGCCGGAGGCAGATCGAAGATCGGCTTTTCTATGCCCATGACGCTCTCCAGAGTGAGGACCATCTGCCTCATCGTGACAACATCAGGCCCACCCAGTTCGATTGTCTGGCCATCGTACGAACTGTCGACAGTCTCAATCAGAGCGTCGACCATGTCAGCAATAAATAGAGGTTGAATCTTGTTCTTCCCGCCCGCCACAAGAGGTACGAATTTCTTGTTGTTGATGAACCCCTGCAGCCTTTTCACCAGCTTACTGTCTCGCCTGCCCACCATCCGTCCTACAAGAAGGGACGGTCGCAAGATCGTGTAAGGAATTCCAGCCTTTATGACCTCTTGTTCCGCTTTCCACTTCGAGCGGTGGTACTCCGACTTGGCACCACTATCGGTACCAAGAGCGGTGACCATGATCACTTTATGAACGCCGGCATCTACACAGATTGAGACAAATCGGCGCGTCATCTCTGCATGCAGCTCGACGAAGCTCTCCCCTTTCTTCGGGGCGATGCTGCCGATCAGATGGACTGCACATCGCGCTTCCTGAAAATACTCGACCAGTTTTTTTCGCGTCTCATCGTTGCAGGCCAGATCCGCTTTAAGAGATTGAGCGCCTCTAGAGGCGAGAAAAGAAACATCATCGGGATTGGCTTTGCTGTGCACAAGGCACTTTGCTTTGAAACCACGCGACAGCATTCTGTCGGTCAAATGGCTGCCCAGATAGCCGGTGGCTCCGTCTATTATTACAGCCTGTTCTTCAGTTGGAATCATCTCGATTAGACCGGTTAGCTACCTTGCGATAAATGCTTTTTGCCAATGTCACTTCGCCTACTTCATTACCCTGGGCTTTATGACCGAGGTACTGGAACAGATAGCCGAGGAACACATACAGCGCACCTTTTACCGGGGCGCGTCCGGTAAGAAGATAAAAGAGTCCGGAAAAAGCCAGAGGAACACCGACCACATGGAGGGATGCATTGACTGGATGCTTGTGCCGCTGGATATAGTCTTCCACGAAGGCACCGGTTCCCTTGATTAAGGGCAAAACAAGAGCGAACGGGCATGACCGAGCGCTCTCTTGGTTGTCAGTTCCATTGGTCTGACAGTTGCTAACAGAGTGTGCGCTTTTGGAGCCATTTTTACTCATCTTACAATCGCCTCTCTTTTGCCAGATTCTGAATTTTTGAAGGTTGAAAGCGTCTCCTTCATACCCTCAGCGAACGCTGTTCGATTTACGTAACCGAGATCTCGTTCTGCCTTTTTGATGCTGAAACCCTGATTGACTCCAGCCAGGCGAAAGGCGGCTCGTGAATATCTAGCCAGACCTCGCTGTCGCTCAGGAGAAAGATGTGGCGCTACTATCGATACCACTTCGCAAACCACTCGAGCGATGGCGGCAGGCACGACCTTCTTTACTCGCGGTAGACCAAGCCCATCGGCGATGGTATCGAAGAGTTCTTTTTTTGAGATCTTCTCCCCATCAGTGAGATTGTAAGACTGACCATAAGCCTTCTCGTTCAAGATGGCTCCCTCGATTGCTCGTGAGAGATTGCCGACATAAATAACGTTGGTTTCCTTTTTTCCGCCATCGAGAAGCATGGCCTTGCCCTGTCCGATTGATGCAATCAAACGCGGCATCCATGAGCGTTCTCCCGGTCCGTAGATGAACCCCGGACGAAGAGCGGTGACCTCAAGGACTCCACTTTTGCCCTCAGACATCACGAGACGCTCAGCTTCGACTTTAGAATCTGCGTAGGATTCTCCGCAGGTTCTCAACGGGGCGGACTCATCCACATCGTACTGATCGCCTTGTCCGGTGATTACAGAAAGGCTGCTGATGTAGATGAACTGTCGGAGTTGAAGTTGTCGAGCCGAGTCGAGGACGATTTTCGTTCCTCCGACATTGGTGGCAAATATAGTGGCGCGGGCACCGAGTGGATCAACCGTGCCTGCTGCATGCACTACTACGTCACAACCAGCGAGGGCTTGATCGATCGAATTCCTGTTGAGAACATCACCGACTCGCAATTCCACGGAGTCGAGCCCGAGATTTTTTGCTTTCTCGATGTCACGAGCGATTCCGATGGTGTTATAGCCACAGGAAGCCAGGTGCGCGGCCAGATGCGCGCCCACCAGTCCGGTGACTCCCGTCACCGCCACCTTGATCTCGGACTTCGGTCGTCCTTCTTTGCTTGGGCTGACGCCAGTCTCTTTGGGCATCTCTCCCTTCACCTCGTGCAAAAACCAACTTCACGACAAGAACGTCTCGAATATACACCATCAATTAGGTAATTCAGTTGTAATGGTGTCGTTTTTATACTTGAGAAAATGCTTTTTACTCACTTGATGGGCAAAACCTCGGTCTGACATGTCGAGATCGTTAGCACCGCCAGCGGAGCCGGCTTGTATTGGTCGTTATAACTCGCAAGAGCGTCAGTTGCATTTCCAATCTTGAAATGCTATACGTATGTATGGTGAGACGAGTTCTTATTTTGCGAACATCAAACTTCTAAAAGGGCGAGCCGGCTGGCAAAGCTCTGGTGGGAGCTGAGAAGAGGAATTTTTACTTGTGCTTCCGGAGCACCTTCGCATACCCTTTGCTGCCTGAGACGCGTGTATGTTCCAGCGGGCAACAGACGTAGTTGCGGAATAGCCAGTCGTCTCGTAGCTCGTTTGTCTTCATACTCGGGATTCTGCAGCCGCAGTGATTGATCGAATATACGTACGAAAGCATCTTTGAGTGAGTCTGGCATATCGGAGCTGGACTCCGCGTAACAGACATAAAACGGCGGGTTGGCAAGCTCCACCTCGGCGGTGAAGTGATCGATGTCGCCCAGGTTCAACTGTTTCACTGCCTGCGTCAGTGCCACCAGAACCTGCTCTTCAGTTAGTTTTTCACCGGTAATGGAGCTGACTCCCAGACCTTTACGAACGAACTTGATTACCGGTGTGGCATAGCAGAAGTCGGTCACTTCAACGAGATCATTGATGTTGTATCTATACAGTCCGGAGGCAGTAGTGAAAAAGATGTAGTAGCGACCACCACGTACAAGCTTTTCGACAGTGAGGAATCGCATA
>CAYTDR010000045.1:0-16914 GCA_964436185.1 uncultured Candidatus Obscuribacterales bacterium
CTAGTCATGATGCGCTTCTCCGTATTATTTCACACGGAGCGGATCTGATCTAGACGCACTGTCTACCTTTTGGGGTCAAGTCCACGCCTAATCAGATTTTTTTTAGCCCCGGGTTCTCTTATTGTCTATAGTACTATCAATCCTTATAAAACAAATCCACGAACAGAGGGTGCAAGCTAGCGAGACAACTGTGGTTTCAAACCGATGAACCAGGCACCGGATTCGGTGCAAACACCACAGCGGGCCTGCCGTCTAAGAAGCAGGCTCCGCTGTAGTATCCGTATCGTCAACGTTGGCGATATGAAATTGTTATGGCTGTCAGGCAGCCGCCTTGAACTCCGCCTGCAACTGGTCCAGCACAGCCTTGTGGCTGTCGAACGCGACATTGGTCGGCAGTTCGTCGAACTTGAAGACCTTTGCCTCCTCTGCATCGCTGCCGGCCGCTGGTTCCTCGTCGAGTGGCTTGCAGAGATAGAAGACGAGGACCTGATTTCCGTGCGAAGAGCTGTGGACTGCCAGAAGTCGATCGATCTGCACACGCAGCGTCACTTCCTCCCACGCTTCTCGTCTGACGGTTTCCTCCGGATGCTCGAACGGCTCGGCGAAACCACCCGGCAAGCAGTAGAAGCCTGCTTTCGGATTGATCTTTCGTTTCACCAGAACCACGCCGTCACGGTTTCGCGTCGGGATGACCGCGACTCCTACGACGATTGGGTTGTTCCAATGCACGAACTGGCACTTCGGATTCGGACAGGCCATCTTCTCGACATGCTCGAACATCTTCGGTCGGAGTCTGTCCGAACACTTCGGGCAGAACCGATAATCGAAACGCCCGAGCGGTTTCTCCTGATGGCGGATATAACGGAACAGCGACACCGCGAGGAAGGCGACCGTGCCCGCCGCCAATGTCACACCAACTGAATGCAAAGCTGCGTGCAGCAGGCATACTTCAGCGAAAAGCAAAACGAACAGCGGCACGAGCCAGCGCTTGAAAGCCTGCGCATCGCGAACCGCGAGCGCACAACCCAGGGCGACGGCAAGCGCACTCAGGGCGAGTACGATACTATCCATGGCGTTCTCCACGAATGTCCCAGAGCAAAGGTCTTGCTATGGGAAGGAAGTGGTGCAAAAAACCGAAGCTATTGAACGGCGTCCCGCCTCTCGTCCATCTCACAAACAGGCCTCAGGAATGCGTTGCATGTTCAGACGACCAGGGCTTGCTTCATCGAGCATCCCGGAGCGGCGTTCCATGTTCCACAATAGAGAGGAGGGGAGAACTAGAGTTCGTGCAGTTGGTAAGGCTGTGGGTTTAGTGTTTCGATATTAGACAAAATGACAAGATACTGTAGTCGAAACAATGTACTGATTTCTTCGCCGGGACATACCTGAGAACGCCTTCCAGGCAAAATTGGCGAAATCTAATGATTACATGCTTTGCGAAAACTAGCTGATGCCGCCCGTGATGGCGCCGAGCAACACTTGCCTGATGCGGTTTTGCACTGATTCAATAGTGCGCAAGATCTAAAGCTCTCTTGACAAGCCTAGCGAAGCTAGCATTGATTAGATCGGCCTTAGAATAAAGAATCAAGACCGACTCAAGAAAGCTGATGACCCGCATTTGACAGCTCATTTCTCCAATACCCACGAGAAGCCGGTGAAGTTACATTAGATCACAGGCGCTGTCTTGAGAGACTCTCTCAACTGTACGGTTTGGAACATCTTTCTTTTCTTCTTCTATTGGGAAAACAACCGAACCCACTTCTGACAGTCCCATCCTCACAAGTTTCACTGGTATGGCATGTGCCATATCTAGCAAGTTCTACCTCGCGATCAAGATTGAGCTGATTGCTGCTGCCTGTCTGGCGCTGCTTCAGCTTCTTTCCTGTTTCGCCTCGAACGAAAAACACCTTCAGGGAGTGTGAATTCGATGGAAGACAATACTAACGACAAGATGCCGCGCTCTCGCCGCATCGTCGGACTTCTCACGGGTGGCTGGAAGCGATGGCTCGTCTTCTTGCCCCTCCTCGTCGTTCTCTTGTTCGCTGGCGTGTACTTCGGTCAGCCGGTGCTGGCGACTGCCTGGCGCTTCATGCCCGTCCTGCTCTTCGCCGCGGCCTGCGCCTTCGGTCTCCTGGTCGACCGCTTGTCGGCAAAGCAGAAGATCTTCGCTGCTGTCGGTGCGCTCTTCGTTGGTGCCGGTCTCGTCTGGAGCTGCGGTCTGCCAATCACGCCGCTCCTGGGCGTCTCGGCACTGGCCAGCTTCATCTGCTGGCTGCGACCGGAGCGCTATAGCCTGAGGATTCTCGGCTATGGTTTCGTCGCGCTCGTCGGTACCTGGTTGGTCGCAGCCAACGCGCTGCCCGCCATCCAGAAGTACGAGATCGCGCGCCACATCAACCAGAACACCGAGGAGATGGACAAGTACCCCGTCACCATCGCCGACCGCATCCTCGCCCGCGAAACTGCCTTCAACTATGCCAAGCAATCCAACGATGACCCCGTCAAGGAGGTCCGTAAGGTGCATCTGGTGTGGTTGCCGGCCGGCATGAAGACCTCGCTGGATGCGCCGGGTAACAACGTCAAGGTCCACGAAACCTCGGTCTGCACCTGGCAGGCACCCCTCGCCTTCAACCCGGCGATCGTGGAGAACCGCTTCTGGCACAGCTTCTGGGGTTCCGTCTCGGGCATCAACCGCGTCAACGGCAGCCAGATCATCATGGACGCCGACACCATCAGCGGTAAGGACGCGTTCTTCATGTTCGGCGATGAGAGTTGGGTGACGGACATCATCTTCAACCTCCGTCACCCGCTGTCCAAGCCTGCCGAGCGGCTGTTCTGGCAGAAGCCCGACGGCGAATGGACCATGCTCATCTCGTACACGTCCTGGAAGCCGACCTGGACCGGTACGATGATTCCCACCTACGCCGGTGTGATGGAGTTCGGCTCCTACGGCACGTTCGTCAACCACTCGCCGGAAGATGCGGGCAACCTCTTCCGCGGCGCGGCCCTCTTCCCGCCGGCTCTGGCGCGTCAGTACGGCGAAGCCTACTCGCGGTTCCGCGGTGGTCTGACCGACTACTACTGGTCGCAAAGCCTGATGCTCGAGATCAGCGAGCACCACGAGGCGGTGGACGTCTACCCGCGCGAGAACGCGCAGCCGTACTTCCAGAACCACGAGGGCATCGGCGTCCAGCTGGTCATGCCGTTCGAGCCGCATGGCACGACGGCTGATGCGCTGACGCGCGTCCTCATGTTCGACGCCGCCTCCGGCAAGATCCGTGGCTTCAGCCGCCATGGTCAGCCGATCGTCAACGGTCCGCGCCTGTCCATGGAGAACACCCGTGAAGCGGCCCGCGACTGGAACTGGGATGACTACAAGGAAGTGGAAGGGCTGCTCATCCACACGAAGGACGGGCGCTGGTACACCCAGGTCTCCGTCGTCGGCAAGAAGAACGGTGCCTCCGTCGGCATCATCGTCGTGGACTCGGTCTCGCTCGACCCGACCGCCTTCGAGAAGTCCAAGATCGAGGACTACAAGCGGTTCCTCGCCGATCGCGCGCTCGCCGAGCGGCTGCAGGCCGAGCAGAACAAGAAGTAAACGGTAGGGAACTTTGAGTTCTTATCGGTGCTGCCTCAGGCTTTGCCCCTGGGGCAGCACCTTCTCGGTTTGAGCATAGATTCCACGCGGAGTTCGACGACTCCGCATCGGTGTCGTGAATGAATCAATCCCAAAAGTGAGGAACTAGACGAATGTTCTCAACCACCATGTCCATTCTGTTCGGCGGAGCCATCGGCGCACTGGTCGCTCGTCTCGCCACGCCGCTGCTCTCGCGCCTGTCGAAGGCCACCGACGAGGACAAGCCTGACGTCGCGCGCTTCGGCGCGGCATCGATGATCATCCTGGGCACCGCCTGCGCCATCGTCGCCGGCGTCACCGGTAGCTACTTCGGCTTCGGCAGCTCTCTCAAGTGGGCGCTGGCCGCGGCCGTCGGTCTGCCCGTCTCCGTCGTGCTCGCCTTCCTGATCTTCCTGGCCTGCCATCACTGGCTGTCGGACCGGGTGGCGCAGGCGCTCTACAACCTGCCGTTCGCCATCGTCGGCGGCCTATTCGGTCTGGTGTTCGGCCGCAAGAAGTCGGTCGAAGAGCCGGTCGTCGAGCCGGTCGTCTCGCCTACCGCGCAGGGCATCGTCGACAGCGCCTTCGAGCCGCAGCCGACCACCTCGGTCCGCCCTGACGCGCCGGTCAGCCCCGTCGTGATCGTGGTTCCGCCCCAGCCCGAAGCGCCCGCCGAAGTCACCCCGGCCGTCCGCGAGACCTTCGACGTCATCCGCCGCACGCCCGGCGACGCCCCGGCCGCACGCGAGACCCTCGACGTCATCCGCCGCACGCCCGGCGACGCCCCGGCCGCCGAGACCCTCGACGTCATCCGCCGCGAGACCCCGCGCGAGGAGACGGACGGCAAGCCGGCCGATCCGCAGAGCTAACGCCTGCGCTTAGCTTTGCACAGGAGGAGGGGGCACCAATCATGGTGCTCCTTTCTTCTGTTTTTTCAGCTCGCTTTTACTATCTGCTATAGCTCATTTCCACCATACGATAGTATTTAGTAAAACAAGATCCAAGAAAAACGGGTCGGAGCGGCTTGCGATGCCGCTCCGGGGGCAGAACCCTGCGTCCTGCCCCTCCCCGTAAGTACGACGACTAGCGACTGGTCAACCGCTTCCAGCGCTCGCTCTTCTCGAGTCCCTCGTGCAGAACGGCGCTGCTGGGGCCGTAGTCCGGGTGCGCGTGCGCGAACATGTGGTTGTTGCTCTGGTGGTTGAAGTGGCCGCAGCCGCAGAACCAGCCCGAGCCGCCGACGCAGACGTTGGCCTCCGCCAGGCAGCTCCCGCAGGTGGTCCCGGTGATGCCGGTGAACCACTCCTCGTCGCCCATCTCCGTGACGTAGGCAGCCGTGATCAGCTCCGACTTCGTCAGGCAGTCCGCTTCGTCCACTTCGCGGGGCTTCGGCACACCGTACTCGACGCTCACCCACTTGCTCTGTTTGCCCTTCTGGCAGAGCCAGGCGACGGTGGACTCGCTTGCCGGGTAAATCGTCCCGCGCAGGGGAGCCTCCTGACCGCACTTCCATCCTTGCAGGGTGAGTTTCGCGATGCGCTGCCGGGCAACTTGCCGCGCCTCGTCAACCGTCGTGGCCACGAAGGGCGTATCGCCACTCCAGTTGCGGACGCGCTCGTGCAGGTAGAAGGTGGGCTTGCCCTCCGTGTTCTCCAGCCGGCCCGTGATGCGGGCGATGGACGACCTGGCGTCCTGCAGGTAGCGCGCGGCCAGCGACGCGTACTTCTTCTGCAGGCGACTCTTACGGCTGGTCTTCCGGGAGTACTGGCGGAACAGTTCCCAGCGGACGCCCAGCCCCATTTCCAGGGGTTCCAGAATCACGGTGGCGTCGAAGTAACCGAGAACCCGGAACACCTCGTCCAGGCCGGCGACCAGCGCGTATCGTCCGTGGAGCATGGACTGGTCGTGGATGCGATCGACGTTGCCCTGCAGGACGAGGCCGACGCCGCCGGGCAGCGTCTCTCTGTCCTGGTAGTTGAGCAGTCGCACCTCGATGCAGCCCGGGTGGAGCGACTCGACGACATTGATCCGGGTCGGGTCGATGGCGAACGTCGTGTGGCTCTTGAAAACGCTGAGAGGGACCGATTTTTGGATCCGGCGCATACAAAAGACCCTCAGGGGCGGCCACCGAAGGGAGACGAATAGTCTCCCTTCGGCGAACCTGTTAGGAATGGGGCGACAATTAGGCACCTCCCGTTTGGTGCCTGAAAGCATCTGGGTTCGTCAGCCCTTCCGGCGGCAGAGCCAGACGATGCCCTCGATCGTCTTGCCGATGGCGACCAGGGCGAGGACGACCGCCAGCGGGAGGAAGAGCCCGAACACGAGCTTCATCTTGAGCTCCATCTCGGAGCCGGTCTCGAACCAGGACTGGGCGAACAGGATGTTCAACATTCCGGAACCTTTCTGTTTCGTGCGAACGTGAGAAGTCTCGCGTCGCACTGGTTTGCAAAAATCACTACAGAAGCATCTTGTCCGCCTGGATGGAGCCGTCGGGCCCGACCAGGACAGTGAGCTGCTCGCGCCGCGTCTTGTCGCGCCCGCCCGAGCGGGTGGCGACCAGGACGACCCGCTCACCGGGCTTCAGCCGGAAGACCCGACCGTGCGCCGTGAGGCTGCCCCGATTCACCAGCCCCCAACCGAGCGCCGACGGGCCCTCGGTCTGCTCGAGCGGGAGCTTGCTGCCGTTGTCGTAACGCAGGAGCAGCAGCACCTCGTTGTCGCCCTCCAGGTCCTGGACGAGGAACTGGTCCTGACCCTTGCGATCCCAGAAGGTGCAGCGCAGGAGCCGGCCGGGCCACTGACCGTTCCGCCAGCACTCCGGGGCGTTCATCAAGTCGGCCGTGACGATGAGATGCAGATCCTGCATGTACAGCCCCCAGAAGTCGAGGCCGTACATCGCTTGCACACCGTCCTCTACCAGCGGCGAGCAGCCGTTCGTCATCACCAGCGACTTCACCAGCATGCATTCTCCTTTGTTCGAGGGCTCAAATCTCTCATGCTTCCCCAGTCAGAGGCGGTCCCCCTCTGACCAGCACCGGACGGTGACCGCAGTCACCGTCCGGCCCCCCGGCGGGCGCGCCGTTTCGGGAATTCCTCAGGCCCGGTCGCTCGGGAGTTGAACCCCGAGGTTGCGGAGCTGCGCAAACATCCAGCGTACCCGCTCGTCCACCGAGCCGAGGTCGGGCACGCGGAAGCAAGGCACACCCGTCTCTTCGTAGGCTTGCGCCATGACGGGGTTAACCTTCAACGTGAAGGACGGGTCCTCGTACCGGATCCCGTCATCCACCCACTTGACCGGGTCAAGCAGGAACATCACGTCGTAGCGCTTCTCCATCAACGCCGGGTTCCGCAGGGCCTTCGGCAGCCGGCGGCCGGTGACGAAGCTGTAGACCGGCCCGGCCAGGGTTCCCCGGTCGTGGAACACCACGTCGTGTCCCTGCGACCACACGCTGTACTCGTACCCGACCTGCCGCTCCAGCACTTCTTGCCGGAAGCCGTCCGGGTCTTCCCAAGGCAGCAACCCGTCCTGGATGACGGCCGTCGCCTGCTCGGGGATTACGGGGAAGCCCAGCTTCCGGCACGCCTCCATCAGCGAGGTCTTGCCGATGTTGGGCCCGCCATCGACGACGATTCGAAAAGGAGCCACGAGTTCCCTCCCTAAAAAACGAGGTTAATAACAGGGTGCGGCGAGAGCAGCTCTGGCTGCAACCCATCATTAGCCGCTTATAGCAAGCTATCTGCGGCTGTTACGCCTCCGGGGCAGCGCCGCCGGCACGAGACGTTGTTGACATGACATCGGACAGCTAAGTCCGGCGAGAGCGCGAACGAGGCCTCTGCTCAGTTTGTCGATTGGACTCACTGAGTGACCTCCTCTCGAGGAGACGCCGTCTGGTCCAGAGTGATGACCCGGCCGTAGTGCGCCTTGCAGGACTGGCATCCGTTCATCACCCACATCTGCGTACCGAAATCCCAATGCCACCATTCGTGGTGGTAGTTGACGAATCCGGCCGCGGACATGGCATGGAACAGAAGCCGACGGTTGCGCCGCGCTTCGATGGCGCTCTGGGACATGAGCGCCGGGTTCTCGAAGTAACGGGTGGACGAGATGCTGTCCGCATCGTCGAAGATGCTGCCCATGAACAGCAGTTGCTTGTCGGCGATGTTGCGCATGGTCAGGTCGATGGAACCGCCAGTACAGTGAACCGGCCAGGTCCGGTAGTCGTTCGGGTCGAAGCCGCGCGGGTCCGAGCAGTACAGTCCCGCGAAGCGGACCAGGTCGTCGTCGCTCGGGTCGGTGAGGACCTTGCGTCCCTGCTCGATGAAGTGGTCCCAGAGCTGACTCTGCAGTTCGGGCGGGCGGTAGCCGTCCCAACCGAAGACCTCGACGCCATAGGGGAGCAGCAACTTGTTGACCCTGGTCAGCATCTCCGCCACCGATTCGCGCGCCAGCACCGACGGCAGGGCCGTCTCGAAGGCACGGTAGTACGGGGCAGCCGCGCTGGCGTAGGCGGAGCTGCTGGCGATTCCGAACGCCGCCAGGTTGACGACTCTCTGGTTGAACAAGTCGCCAGTCAGGTCGATCTCGATGGCGTGGTAGTCCAACGCGGTCCCACTCGCCCGCAGGGCAGGAATGGGAACCAACCGCCAATCAACGGATGCAAGCATCGTCTCTCCTCACTGTTAGTGTGTGAAACGGCAGGATTGTCAGTCAGGGTTTGGCGAATCAGACGACCAGGGGCGAATTGGGCTGTTCCTCGAGCCTGGTGGCCAGGCTGCCGAGCTGCTGGACCTTGGCACCCGAGAATCGACCGGGTTGCTGGACTGCATTGCGCACCTGGTCCACGAGTTCCTGGTCGTCCCTGCGCAGGTTTGCGTAGTTCGTTGCCGGGTCGCCAGTGAGCAACTCCGCCATGAGAACGCGACAAAACCGCCTGACCGTCGGGTTTTTGGTCCGCTTGGTCTCCAGGTACTCCAACCGGGCAACTTCCATCGTCAGGCGATCGATCTCGGGAGAGAGCCGGCTGTGCGTGAGGAAGTTGAGAAGGAGCATGAGCACGCCGCAGCCGGACGCCGAGAAGTAGAACCACGCATCCTTCAGCACCCACGCGCACACCACGAAGGCGCAGGCAAGAAGGAGGGGCGAGAGAACGATCGCATACTTTCGCACGCGAAGGTTCCAGAGCTTTCTCACCGCGAATTGGTAGTCACTCAATTCCAGGGTTCCTTTCGTAAATAGGGTTTCTCACGATTAAGGACACGTACCTGCGTACCTGCGACACATAGTGCTGCAGGAAAATCGATGAACTGGGGCTTTCAGGTACTGTTCTGTAGGGGGTTTGTCTCGCAATGGGTTAAAAACGTTTGATAGCTAAACCTGCATTACTTGACATCAATAGATCAAATATGGCTCTTTCTCAGAGTAGTAACCGTAAAAGCACTACAGACGAGAGCTCAAGAGCTTTTTCCTGGTGGTATTGCCTTTGCTTGACAGCGTAATATTCCCACTATTTGATAGATAACCAGGATCTCATCGTTAGGCCTTTTGATCTTAAGTTCGCTTCATAATCAATTGTGATATTAGAGAACCGATCAACAGAAGGTTATTGAGAGCTAGCACAGCTGCTATGTATCTCTCTTGTTCTACCTTTCTTGATACCTGTTGAAATAAGAGCGATCTAGTTTGTAGGTTGGGTCAGCTTTTCTTTTTTTACTTCAGAGAATTTCCTCCCACAAGCACAGTCGTCACCAATAAAACCTGCTCCTTAGCCAACGAAACGGTGGCACAGATTTTTTGTGGGCTTCTGACGTTCATGTCCCTGACAAACAGGAGTATCTCAGATGAAAACCATGGTTCTCTTCCGGCTGGAAGACGGTAGCTACGTCAGTTGCGACAGTGAGCGGCTGGCGGTTTTTCCTCGCGTCGGACACACCTACCTGCTCAACGGGCAAGAGTTCGACGTCGTGAAAGTGATTGAGCCGCTCGGAAGAGCTGGCGGAAACAAGCAGCTTCTCGAACTCTTTGGGCTGGACTCGCGGGACGCGGGCGCTGCAGCCGGAGCGATGGCAACGATGACCAGCCTCGACCGGCCTGCAGTCGAAACGAAGCTGGCACTGGCAGAAGAGCCGGACAATGTCGTCCTCGTCCGCCTCACGTCGTCCGGTAAGAAGCGCAAAACGCGCATCGGCGAGCTGTCGTTCGACACCAGTCGGCTGCAAATCGCCGCCGGAAGCGGTGCTGGCCAAAAGCCCGGCGCGAAGGGTCGAAAAGACAAGTCCTCCACCCGCACGACCAGCAAGAAGTAACTCGCCGCCTTGCATTAACCCCTGTTGCTTCCATCCGAGCCGCTGCACCACGTAGCGGCTCTTCGCTCGTCAAGGCACGAAAATCCAGGAGATACAGTAATGGCATTCATCCTCCGAGTGGCTCTCAACGGCTTCCTCCTCGCCCTCGTCCTGCCCCAGATTTTCACGGACATCCACTTCACCGGACAGATCTGGCCTGAGGGCATCATCGCCGGCCTGCTCTTCGCCGTCGTCGTCTGGTTCGTGGACCTCTTGCTGAAGATCTTCGGCGTGATGACGTTGGGGCTCGGGTTCATCCTCAAGTGGATGCTCTGGTTCCTCATCCCGGCGCTGCAACTGTGGGCAATGTCCGCCATGTTCCCGCAGTTCCTGACCATCGGCTCGGTCGGCTCCGGGATTCTGGCCGGCTTGATTCTCATGCTGGTCAACGCGATGACAAACTCGACGCCCACCGGCAAAACCACCTCTGACTAACCAGAGGGCGCTCGCTTCACAGCAAGAGGCGTCTTCGCGCTCTGCGAAGACGCCCCTTGCTGGCTAGTCGCACTATCAGTAGTGGCAGCCCCGGCTTGACCGCCGGGCTGATCGGCTTCGTCGTCGCCCGGCTCCTGGTCCAGGAGAAGCCAGCGCCGAGGCAGAACACCAGAAGCAATAACCACTTCGCAGCACTGAAGCAATCAACCCAGATCCACGAAGTCGGACAGAAATTCAGTCCGGCTTCTGGCTCTCGGTTATGCCCAGACTTTACACTCTATTTGCCTTTCGAGCTCCTACTATCCCATTTCGTATTCACTAACGACGAAATCCGATCTTACATTCAATCGCGCAGAAGGGAGAAGTTTCAGGGGTTCGTTCAAATCACTGCCACCATCTGTAGCGGCGGCTGACTTGTACTGGGTGTTGCGAAAACATCGTCTAAGTGACAACTGAGACACCCGATTCACGGACATCTACGAAAGCAGGCAGGCGACATTATCGCCTACCTGCCCGCCGAAAGTTCAATTACGTTCAGCTGTAGAACCTTCGCTTGCGCGCCGCCATGTCAATCAGCAGATTGCAAGGCTTGAAGTTCTCCCCCACCTCCACTGAGAGAGTACTGAGTCGGCCGACAAGTCTCTCAATACCGAACTCGTCGGCATAGTGAAGTGGACCACCCCGACCCGGAGCCCAGCCGATCACCAGAATCAGAGCCATGTCCACGTCGGCAGCACTTGCGGCCACGCCCTCTTCGAGGATGCGCGCAGCCTCGTTTACCATAGCGAGGAACAATCGCTCCTGGATGACGGCTTCTTCCATCTCTCTCGGTACGGACGGAATGCACTTAGCGACATCCGAATTGAGCACGTAGCTCTTCTTCGTTTTGTCAAACTGGCGCGTTCCGCTTTCGTCGTAGAGATAGAAGCCTTTGCCTCCCTTCGCCCCAGTCAGGTTCAACGGCGCGAGGGCATCGAAGAGCGGCGATTGAGCGAGCCGCTGGCCAAATGCCGAGGACAGATTTTGCGAAACGGAGCAGGCGATGTTGTGACCGACCTTGTCCAGCAGCTCCAGAGGGCCCATGAACATGCCGAACCGCTCCGCCGCACGATCGATGGCTGCAACCGAGACGCCGCTCCACACCAGCCTGGTGGCCTCAGCGAAGTACGGTCCGAGGATGCGATTGACGATGAAACCGTTGGAGTCCATGCTTGCGATTGGCACTTGCTTCAGCCCGGCGACGAAAGCGCCTCCCATGATCATGGTTTCATCGGCGGTGCTCGCCCATCGCACTACCTCACAAGCCGGCACGCGCTCGACGGGATTGAAGAAGCGCAGACCAAGCGTTCTCTCAGGGCGACGCGACGCCTCGAAAACTTTTGCAAGTTTCAACGTGATGGTACTCGAGGCGAAGAAGAACGGTCTGTCGCCCATCACTTCTTCGACCTTCGCAACCAGGTCTTGCTTGACCTTGATGTCTTCGAAGACCGCCTCGACAATCAGGTCACACTCGACCAGAGTGGAGAAGTTGGGCACCATCTCCTGGCGCGAAGCGATCAAGATTAGACGCGCCTCCTTGAAGCCAATCCCCAACTTCGAGGCGGCCGCATCAAGCTCCTTGACCAGCTCGGTCGAAGCATGACTTAGGGTCTGACCCTCGGCAAGCGAAAGGGTAAAGCGGATTTTGCGGAACAGCGCTCTGGCATCGAGCGGCTCCAGATTGCCGCGCTCCACCTGTCCCTGGAACATCATCCAGACCCTCAACATGGACGCCACCAGCCCACGGGAAGAGGTGTCAAAGAGAATCACTTCCGTTCCGGTCACTGCTGCCTGGCAGGCAATCCCGGTTCCCATGACTCCGGCGCCGATGACACCCAGCCGTTTGACACCGCCCTTTGCCGGCACGTCGGCTCGCATCCGCTGGCGAGCCTGCTTTTGCGCAAAGGCCCAGACCAGATTGCGAGATTCTCCGGTCAGCGCCAGGTCGGCAAACGCCTCCGACTCGATCTCGTACGCTCGCTCCGGTCCGCCTTGATGAATGGCGAGCAGGAGATCGAGGATTTTCAAAGGCGCAGGATAAGCTCCGTGAGTCTTGCGCTCCAGATGCTTCTTCGCCTCTTCGCCGAACTTCCTGATACCAGCAGCGGTGTTCTCCTTCAACCACTTCTTCAACCAGGAGACGATGCCTTCGGACTTCTCTCCCCGCTTAACACGGGGCGGTTCGAGTGCCATCGCCTCGGCCCGGTCGCTAAATGCTTCTTCGTCACAGATCTCGTCGACCAGCCCTTTTGCCAGCGCCGAGGTGGCATCGAGCGTCTTGCCGCTCGCCAAAATCTCGAGAGCCGGCTCCAGCCCAGCCAGTTCATAGACTCGAACGGTTCCGCCAAGACCCGGCAGCAGACCGAGGCTCACCTCAGGAAAACCGATTCGAGCGCAAACGGATCGCTGCTTCCTAGCTTGTGCAGCGATGCGATACTGGCATGCCAACGCGACCTCAGCCATTCCGCCCAGACAGTCGCCCGGACCAATCACGGCAACAGTCGGTACCATCGACTGCGCTAGCCTGTTAAAAACGCGCTTGCCCTCAGCGAGGAAGTCGAGCACGTCTTCGCGAGACCCGGTTTTCTGCATTCTGGCAATCAGCGCGATATCGGCGCCAGCACCGAAACCGGCCGACTTGCCGGAAGCCACAACAATTCCTTTCAGCTCGGGCAGCTTCTCCAGAGCATCCAGGGCGGAATCAAGATCGGCGAGCAAGTTGGTGGAAAGCACGTTGACCTTGCTGCCTGCGACATCGATTGTGATCAGCGCCACGCCGCTGGGGAGTAACTCCCACTCCAACTGGCGCATGGGCAAAATCGATTGCGACAGCCTTTTTTCTTCAGCCATGTTTGACTTTCCTCAGCTATCTCGATGTATGTAGAGCGACCAAACCACCACCGACGCAGTTTTTGCGCCTTGCCCGCATAACTTTTGCATGCAGCGGACCAGGCACGACACGATTACTGCGACTGTCGTAGTGCTTCGGTGAGAAAAGGAGATTGCGATGACATGGGTCAAGCGACTTGAGGGCGATAGAACTTTCGATTGCGTTTATGGACAATCAAAAGTCGAATCTTACCTCCGTTCCACACGCAAGATACAGTCAGCCTTTCCGTTGCCGGAATGGTGTGTTTTGGACTAGGTGCAGGCGAACTGGAGGTTGGAATATTCTTGAATATCAAAAACGGGAGACACTAGAAACTAGCTTCATAGAACCTGGAAAGAAATAGCTGTGAAGCACTTCTAAAGCCAAGATCATAAAAACAACTCACGCACTTAATTGAGGCAGCGCTCTTGAAAACTAGATAGCAAGCGGGTTTTGTTCAATTCCCGACTTAGATTGTGGTTCTATTCTCAAGCTGTTGTCATCAGGAGCCAGGTTTATGTTCGACATGATCGAACATCCAGTCGAACTTAACAAACCGCTGGTTCACGCGAGTTAGCGAACCAGCTACACGCAGTTAGCAAACAGGACATAAAATCACCATCAATGGTGGCAGTACCTTCAAAGAACTGATGTGAATTGCATCGAGCTCAACAAGCTGCATCCGAGCAGCCGGGCAGGGACTTTTGATATTGTGCATATTAGATGGCGCTAAGGTGGGACAGGGAATTTTATATATAAATCTCTCGAAAATAGCTCTCCTAAAATACTCTTCTATGAACTGGTGGCGTATAAGAGCCTTCTCTGAGTTTTGAAACGAAAGTGAAATTGAGCTAATCTGAGTAACCCATTCCTTCATTTCTCAGAGAAAAGAAGCCCCCAAGCAGACTAATCAAGACCCACATAGCCTTTCCAAATGCGCACAAGCGTGTTCAGGATGACGCCGTCAAATGTCGAACAGATAACGACACTTCGTCTACACATGACTCTTTCCTCTCACACAAAGTCTCAGATGATTCAACTCTCGTCAATCACGCCATTCACTGACTCAGGAGGCACCATCTCAAACTTCTGACACTCGACGGCTGACACTGTATTTGATATCGCAGAGCAAATGCTCGTGGACGTGTCTTGCAACTTCTAGCGAGACTGGACAAAGTTCAATGCGGTCACGTCAGTATGTGACATGCACACAGGCTGTAGGTTCTGAAAGGAACGCAATGGATCCGAAGATTGTTGTAGCAGCTCACACGTACGTCATCTGTGTCGCGGCATCGCCAATATTCGCGATAATGTCTGTAATCCTCGGTCGGAAAGCACGCCGACAACTGAACTTAGCGAAAGTAAAAAGGGCCCGTAATTACGCCAAGATCGCAACACTTATTCTGATTCTGGCACTCGCGGTCGCCCTCTTTGTGCCCGCAGTGCTCCTCGCCCTGCCCGCAACGCGCCTCGTCATGCTGGTTGTACCTATATGGATCTGCCTGCACGCCCTCGCTTGGACATCCGCTCCCCGACCAACTGTCGGCATGCCCGATGGACCGGATTCAGGCTATGAGGAGATGGAACAGCAGTTTCCTCTCACAAAAATCACCACGAATGAGGAGTATAAACGAGCCAGTAGCTTTCACCAGGCACAACTCGACCGCAATGCTCTGGCACGAGACTGTGGCAATGCGGAAATGCGCTTGACTCGTCCTCAATGGCGGTACCTGCGTCGTCTCGAGGACTTGATTCGAGCCTACGAAAGGCGTTTCCCGCGCTTGATGTTCGGTCAAGAGTGGTACTACGCTCGGTGCGCACAGATTAAGGAACTGGAGACGATCACCGATATCGCCATGGAGAAACTCAACTCCAGAGAGGGTCGCTACGAGGGAGCAAGACTACGTCTAGAGGAAGCCGGAGGTCTGGAGACAACCAAGGCGCTTCTGGAAGGTCCCCACGATCTGGAAAATCCAGGCGCTTACGAATGGCTGCACCGAATGTTGGATTGCATCGAGACCAGCGTCGACAAGCGTATTGCCAGCGTGCGTGAGGCGCTGCGACTGATGGAAGCCGAGGACGGCGGCTATATTAAGTACAAGACCCCCGCGCGAGTCCTCATCTACCAGGCTGGTTGCTGCAACGGCGATCATCTCAAAAGCGAGGCTCTGCTCAAACAGGCCATCGCTCAAGGACGAGAGCCGGATGCGGACACGACCACCCTCGACCTGGCCATTGCATTACATGGACTGGGATTCCTCTACTATCACCGTCTGAAACGACCTGCAGAGGCAGTGCAGCTCTATCTCGAAGCAGTGAAACACCTTCAAGAAATCCTTGTGGACAGAGGCGAAGAGGATCCGAACTTCTTCTTGCCGTGCCTGGATCTGGCTGAAGCGCTCGTGGAAGTGAACAAACTCGATGACGCTAAACATCGATTGCTTGCCCTTCTGGAAAAGCACGACAAAAAGCTGCCTGCTAATCTCACTGGGGTTTCGTGCGCCAGAGCATTGCTAGCAACAATCCACGTTCGCCAGCGAGACTTTGCGCTGGCGGAGGCAGCGCTCGCGAAGAATCTGAGCCTGTGTTTCGTACACGATTTCGTAAGAGGGGTGGAAACCGATAAGGCTCTGGACGAGCTGATTCGTTTTTACGCTCAACAAGAGAGGTATGAAGAAGCTGCCGGATTGATCGACCGTTCGCTCATCTTCAACGAGATGAATGGCAAATCCGCAGCGGACTTGCGCGAATATGATCGCATCTTCAAAGCTGCCGGACGCGAATTGGAAGCAAAAGCTTACGGCTTCGAATCTCTGGCAAAGAGGATAGACGCTCGCCGTCGAGCCGCTATTGTCGAGGGGCTTCCGGAACGGAATGGTCTCGAAGACCTGCATGGAGCCTAACGCCTAACTGATAGAGAGTGGAAAGCCGGTACCCATCCGGCTTTCTGCTCTTGGAAGCAACTTTACTATCTATCATAGTTTCTACACAAAGTAGAATGGTACAAGATCACAACAGCGACCAATCACACGGAGAGAATCGCCTTAATTTCGCCTAAGTCAGAATCGACCGCGTCACCTATTGCCGCTCCAGCCGGCAATTGCAGGTCGGACTCTGTACCAAGGAGAATGAAGATTTATTGGAAGTGAGTATTCCTCGTCAATGACCGTTCTTTAGAGTGAGCCATCTATTTTTTCCATCCGCAAGGACACCTCCAGACAGTCTCGCAAAGTTTGTATCGAAGAATCGGATCGAAAGTGCTGAGGCATTTCGACGATAACGTTCATCTTCAAGACATGACTAAGAGGGCCGCTGTGCAATTGTTCGCATAACGGCAAAAGGGCGAATCGGCACATGTTTGTAAGGTTTTCCCACCTTATCGACGCCTAGCCAGATTCGCCTTCGGCACACGCGCAGACTCAGTCTGAGCGACCGCGCTTGTGCCTCAATCGAAGCTCAGACAAAAGGAACCATGACCATGAACACGACCACTGCGCGACACGACATCGACGGCCTGCTCCTCGAACTTACCGATGCTGAACGGCAGTTCCTGGAGGCGGAGGCGCTTCTCACGAAGGCGATGGACTTTTTGCGAGATCACAAGGGACGCCTC
>CAYTDR010000046.1:0-16893 GCA_964436185.1 uncultured Candidatus Obscuribacterales bacterium
ATCGAGACAGCGGGGGAGTTATGTCTTTCCCCGGTCGGCTTGAGTACCGTCACCAAGTTGGCGCCGGTACGATACACTTCGCTGACGATGGGCGTTTGGTTTATCGGAATGGCGCTAGGAAATCTTCTTGCTGGTATCCTGGGCGGATTCTTCGATGAGACTGACACCACCAGAATGACGGTGTTGTTCGGCTCGATGGCGGCCGCTAGTATCCTCTCAGCCGGTGTGCTCGCGGTCCTGGTTCCCAAGGTACGCAAATTGATGGGAAACATTAGTTGAGCCCGTACAACCGCGCCTTATATCTCGATCGATCAGACCAGGCTTCTCTGAGCGCTGGTAGAATTAGTCTGTGATACAGACCCGAAGGCTGTCAGATGGTTCAAAATCGAATAATTGCAGTAGGCATGGATGGGTCGAATCCGTCCTGGAACGCGTTGAACGAAGCGATTCTGCTCGCCAAAATCAAGAAAGCCCCCTTGCACATAGTGTCAGTGCAGGAAACTATTCATGCCTCATTCAGCAGGAGCGAAGTCCTTGCTATCGACAAAACAGAAAAGGTCAAGCTGGAAACGATCCAGAGCAAGGCTCAAATACAGGCTGAGGAAGAAGGAGTCGAAGTGCTGACGGCAATTTGTGTCGGACACCCGGCCGGAGCGCTCGTCGAATACGTGAAGAAAAATGGTATCACCCTTCTTGTCGTAGGAGATAAGGGGCATGCCAGCCTATGGGGGTCATTGTTGGGCACTACGGCTGAGAAGATCGTCCATACATCTCCGTGCTCGGTTCTGGTTGTGCGCTAACCCTGCCAATCCACAGAAGAAAGTGAAATCTGCTTCTCCCGAGCAGATTTGAGGCTGATAAACCTAAGGTCTTATGTAATGGCACAGCCAGCTAGTGAAAATGAATAAAGAGAAGCTCAAAGAAGACTATCTCAGCAACATCACCGGCGATATATTCGGTGGGCTTACAGCTGCCGTGGTAGCGCTTCCGATTGCGCTTGCCTTTGGCGTGGCCAGCGGGCTCGGGGCGAAGGCCGGTCTGTACAGTGCAATCGCAGCAGGTTTCTTTGCCGCCATGTTCGGGGGCACGAAGGGTCAGGTTTCAGGACCTACAGGACCAATGACGGTGGTTACTGCATTGCTGGTTCAGGAGCATGCTGGAAGGCCAGAGCTAGTATTTGCGGCCGTAGGGGTCTGTGGAATTTTTCAAATATTGCTGGGACGACTGAAGGTCGGTCAACTCATCCAGTATTTCCCTTATCCAGTAATCTCCGGATTCATGACCGGCATCGGAGTAATAATTGTTCTGATCCAAGTAAACCCGCTGTTTGGATTACCCTCCAAAGGCGGTGTCTTCGAAGCGCTTCAGGACCTTGCCACCATGGGTGCCACCATGAATCAGCAAGCACTGGTGATAGGAGTGCTGACCATTGCCATCATCTATCTCATACCATTTCTATCGAAACTGTTACGTTTTCAGCTGCCAGCAACATTGATAGCCTTGGTCTTGGGAACGCTAGCGAGCGTTTATTTAAACTTCGATCTGCCGCGGATCACTGATATCCCCAGAACACTTCCCGTGCCGACCCTGCCTTCCATAACGTTTGCCGATCTGCACTTGATCTTGCAAGCCGCTATTTCGCTCGCCTTGCTTGGCGCTATCGACACATTGCTCACATCCGTTGTCATCGATAAAATCACCCGAACCAGGCACGATAGCGATCGAGAATTGACAGGTCAGGGTATCGGAAATATCGTCGCTGGTTTGATGGGCGGTTTGCCGAGCGCCGGTGCCACCATGCGTAGCGTCGTAAACATTAACGCCGGCGGAAGGACGAAACTGTCCGGCATTTTGCAGAGCGTCTTTCTCTTAGTCGTTCTCTTAACAGGAGCGACACTGGCGGAGAACATCCCTCTTTCCTGTCTGGCCGGAATTCTCATCACCGTCGGTATCAGCATCGTCGATAGACGCGCAATCAAGACAATTAGCCGCACGCCAAGGACAGACGTAATCGTCATGTTCACTGTGCTTCTTTTCACGATCTTCGTGGATCTGATCGCTGCTGTTGTAGCCGGAATTGCATTGGCGTGCATACTGTTCGCTAAGAGTTTAAGCGATCAGAGCGCCTCCCATCACGGTCTTCTCGACTCCGTCGAGCAAATCGAAGAGCAGATTCAACATTTACCTCGAAATTTCAGGCAAGGTGTGTACGTTTATTCGCTTCACGGACCTTTGTACTTTGGTGAGGTGAAGAACTTCAACGAGGCGATCCAATCACTTCCGTCCGTGAAATATCTTATTTTGCGCTTTTACAATGTCCCTTTCACCGATCAGACAGGCGCTCTTGCATTAGAAGATGCAGTCGAGACCTGCAGGAGCAAAGGCGCTCGCGTTCTTCTTGTGGGAGTGAAACCACATATCATGGAGATTTTGGAAGGCGCCGGAGTTTTGGATGTAATCGGCAAGGAGAACTTCATCGATGAGTTCGATCGTGCACTCGACTTGATAGCCAACATTCAGCGCCGAACACACCAGCGACTGGAGTCAATACGAGTCGAGCCGAACACTCTACCGGAGGCTCCCCATCGTCCGTCCGCTTCACAAAGCGAGTCAAAGGCGGAAGAGAACGATCCGGTATGACCTGTGCCAGGGGGAGGATTCCGTCCACAGGTGCCAAACGCAGCGTAATGCGTCGGGGCTCAGCAATTCTTAGCAGCCAATCTGCTCAGTCGGAGGTTGGCTGTCTTTATCGTCCATCTGTGGAGACTTTTCCAAATTCAAGGCAATCGGTTCAGGAAAAACTTGAGACTTCCTGTAAAATCATCAGTGATGAAGAGGCTTAGCGCGGTGCGCAATCGATTTGGAAAAAGCTTGGTAGTACGGGGAAAAAGATTTCTTCGGCTCGTCAGATTAATCTTTCTCAAATTTCGGGTATTCCTCATCATCACTTTGACAGCATTTTGGACTTCCACCTTCATTCTCTATTTCATTTATCCGGTGGAAGAATTACCGATTCATCATCATAGTTTGCTGGGAACGGCCTATGATACGATGCTTTTGACTTTCTTCGAGCAGCCCATTCCGTTTGTTGATGACTGGCGCCTGGTGCCTGTATTTTTTGGATTACCGATTCTCGGTCTGCTCGTCATTATCGATGGCGTCGTGCGACTGGGCAACCTCCTTATTCAGTACAACCGTTATTCCTCAGAGTGGCAGAACATGCAAGCAGCCTGTTATGAAAATCATATTGTCGTTTGTGGTCTGGGCAATGTAGGTCAACGAGTGGTCGATTATCTGGTGCGGTTTGGCGAAGAGGTCGTATGCATTGAAAAGAACGATAGCAATCCTTTTCTCATTGAACTGGCTGAGAGACGGATTCCCGTTGTCTGTGGCGATGCCACACTGACACCGATTCTGGAGCAAGCATCAATTTCGCGAGCCAAAGCGCTGCTGGCCATTACCGACGATGATTTAGCAAACCTTGAAGTCGCCTTGAGTGCTCGCGATCTTTCTCCGACTATCCGAGTGGTTATGCGAATGTTCGATCAACGGTTGGCAAGCAAGGTCGAAAGATCGTTCGGTGTGGATTGTGTGTTTAGCGCCTCAGCTCTCTCTGCACCAGTTTTTGCGCAGGCTGCTCTCAGCGACAATATACTTTCATCGTTCGAGTTTGGCGGCACGGTTATAAATGCCTTCCAAATGATCATCGACGAAACAAGCTCTTTCATCGATATTCGAATCAATGATGTGCGCAGCGACTATGAAGTTACGGTTCTCATGCATGAGCGGGATGGACAGGTAGACTGGAATCCGGCTCCGGAAATAGTCCTGAAAGCTGGTGACAAACTTTTGATCATGGCAGAAAGAGAGAACATCAAAGGTCTCTTACAAGCAGAACGCGGTGATATTCAGCGCACAGGTGCACATTGCAAGGTGGAGATAAAGAAGCGTCGTTGACGGTGACGAAACAGCTGACACAACGCGCGTGCGGATCACAGCTTGATGACTCTGAGTGTTTTTTGAATTCGAATGTGGTCGATGTTTAACAGCAGTTGCTCGAGAATGCTCATACGCGATTTCGTCCATACAGTTATGGGGATTTACCGTCCGTGCGGCTTGGGCTAGTATCGATGTATGGGAAGCGAGATGCAACCAGAGCGCCAAGAAGCCAGGCGCTATCTTTGATTTACTCACATGTGTTGGAACAGACTAAAACCAAGTCTGCGGGGGGGGATTGCGATGCTCCGGAATTATGTCAGTCAGGATGAGACCACCAACAGAATTCAGTTCCCGAAGAACAACTTTTTTGCATATCGGTGGCGCATCAAAGATCAATTCAACAACTCTATAGACAGACAGAAGTCCCACCTCCGGTTGTTGGGTGGCGGCCAGGATGCCACCTTGTTGAACAGCAGGATTCTCAATCTCTACAAGTCTAGACATAACACCACTTGTAAAACTGATTCGATTGCCGACCTGGCGCAGAAAACGTTGGCTTTCCTGGAGGAAAGACGGCAGACGCAGAAGAAAATCTCAGAGACGGAAGTGGTTCTTGCGACGCATGTTCGCCGTTTACTGGAGCGTTGCTACAACACGCTCTTTGCTTTTGCCACGGAGCTAAACACTATTTTGGGGTTGAGTGAACTTTTCATCACCAATACCGACCCGGTAATTACCAATCAGCTCAACGGCAAGCCGACGGTTCATTCGCTGCTTCTGGCGCGACTTTCGACCAACTCGTATAGCTTGTTTATGGAAGGCACAAAGGACAAGATCAAGTTTTTCCTGCTGCCTGTAGAGGAGATCTTGTCGCTCAAGGATGTTTCCTCGCACTACAACACGATTGCTTGCTTCAAGGCTAAGTTGGAGGCGGACAAGTCGGTCACCTGGTGGCACGACGAGGATCTTCTCGATGACGACATGGTGGATATCTGTTGTGTCGAGCTGCTTAATGCGCTTATCGATGCGACCAAGGACATACTCGTGCCGCCCAATCCGGACGATGATCCTGTCAACAAAGAGTCCTTCTCGTTGTTTGATCCCGAGCCCTGGAATGTGGAAGCGATGCTTCGGCACCATTCACAGAAAAACAGGGAGATAGACGAGGATAATGTTGATGAGCTGAAGCGAATTGCCGAAAGAGTCGAGGCACCGGCGCAAGCGACCTTTGAGTATGACGAAGCGAACAAGCGCTGGCAGCACATAAGCGAAACACCGAAACAGTATCGCGGTGGCAAGCCGAAACAAGACCTGACGGCAGAAATGACTTTGCCCGCCTCACACAAGTTGGATGAAGTTTTCGAGAGTGTTTGTCAATCGGAACCGCTTATTGATCTCCTCAATAGCGAGGCACCACCAGAAGTGGCGGAACTTGATTGCGAGATGCCGGTTGCACATTCAGCGAATGTATTTACTCTAGCTGGTGATCAATCGATGCAGCTTGGTTGGACTCTCGAGAGCGAGCCGCTCCAGTCGCAACAGTCGGCACCAATGCAACAACCACTACAGCAATCTTGGCATCAACAACCATCACAACAAGACGAGTATCAGTTCATACCATCAATGGACTTCGAAAGTTTCACCCTCGACCAGTCTGCGATAACCGCAGAGATAGAGCCGGTTCTGCATCAAAGTGAAAACAATTCAAAAGAGCTCGAGAAAGGCGAGAGCAAAGCAAAGGCCGACACCAAAAAGGAGTCAAGCGCAGATCGTCGAAACCGCAGACGACAATCAAGAAACCTGAGGCGGAAAAGGAACTCCAAATAGCGAGTTCAAATCATAACTACCTGACAAGACCGAAGCATCCCGCAGCGGACCGCACCTAACAGTGCGGTCTTGCTGTTCATAATGACTTTTACCGGCATAGTCTCTAGTAACGAACTCATTCTGCCTTTCTTTAGAAAAGCGTCCATGAAAATGGGTTCCTTCAATTTTTCGATAATTTTGGGAGCGATGCCACCACCAATGAAGACTCCCCCGAAAGCCATGAATTTGAGGGCAGCGTTACCGGCCTCGGCACCATAGATTTCGACAAACATATCGAGGGCGCGGACGCAGATGTCAGCCTGACGCTCGAGCCCGAATTGCGAGATGGCTGCTGCCTGATCGTCGACCGAACTCAACGCATGAACCAGCCACTCCGGCTCTTCGAATCTGGAGGTATCCCGCAAGAAAGAGTAGATGGCGTTCAATCCCATGCCTGACAAAACTCTTTCATAGCTGACATGCTGGTGCTGATAGTCTCGTCGCAGATACTTGAAAAGCTCGATCTCCTCATCATTACGCGGAGCAAAGTCAGTATGCCCTCCTTCGCAGGCAAAGGGAATATATCCGTCGCCGTTCCAGAACATTCCGGCTTCACCAAGCCCGGTGCCTGCTGAGATGACGCAGGCATTGCCCCTGGTGCCTGGCTTGCCTTCGCTCAATACGAAATACTCATCATCACCAAGATGTGTAATTCCATGAGCATTAGCTTCCAAGTCGTTGATAAGCCAGAGATGCTCCAGTCCTAGTTTTTGCGATACCTGTTTCTCATCAACAGACCAGGCCAGGTTTGTTGCGTGGCAATGTCCGTCAACTACCGGACCGGCGATGCTGAAACAAGCAATCTTGGTCTCCAGAGAGTGGTTCTCGAGAAACCGAGCCACCAAACTCTCCAAATTACTGAACTCCTGGCTTACGAAGGACTCCTGGACAAGGGCGACAGGAGCGTTATTTCTCCATTCGAAAATCCCCAGGTTTGTCTTGGTGCCGCCGACGTCTCCCGCTAGAATCATCGATTCAATACTTCCTTCCGAGCATTATGCTTCAACTATGCAATATGAAAAGAGCGATAGTATACTCCATCGTCCTTTTATTTGGAGCATGCCTGAGAGATGCTCTCCTGAACGCGTTTCAGACCTGCTTTCACGTCGGCGCCGAGGTGAATGCGCAGAACTCGACGCGAGCGCGACTCGAGAACCTCCAGATCGCCTCTGGCCTGGCAGTCCACTACCACTCCAAAGGTATATTTATGATCGGGCACTTGTATATCGCGTGCATGATCGCTTGTGATCTGGATAAATACACCTGAGTTCGGTCCGCCCTTATAGGCTTGACCGGTGGAATGCAAGAATCTCGGACCAAAACCAAGACATGTGGCTATTTTGCGTGAGTCTCTGATGGCGTGTCTGATGTTCTGCAACAGGCGTTCGTTTTCCTCGGTCATGTCCAAATAAGCCAGAACGGCAAGATAATCTCCTGCTTCTATGCGGCTTAGATGCGCGGCGAGAAACGCCGGCACTGAGGCATCTTCCTCTTTCGAGCGAACGATTGACTCTAGCTGGTCGCGGTTAGCAGAGTTGGAATATAACTTAATGCCCGACTCTTCGAAAAAGGCTTTCTCTTCGGGCAGTTTGCCTTCGCTCTCGAAAGTCTCAGTGAGAGCGCGTGAAGCGATCTTGCTGGCTTCTACATCCGGTTGATTGAACGGGTTGATGTTGATAATCGAACCGGCGACGGCACAGGCGATCTCCCAGCGGAAGAACTCCTGAGCAATTTGATACCGGTCGTTCATCGTGATTCGCACCACTGGATGACCTTGTGATTCGAGGGCAGCCAGGGCGCCTTCCATCTTACCGTCGCGCTCTTCATCCAATCTCACATAGACGAACAAACGGTCGGAGCCGTAAGCGCCCGGGGTGCCGAGCATTTCTCGATCAACGGGAATGATAGCCTTGCCGTCTTTTCCTGTCGATTCTGCAATCAACTGTTCAAGCCAGGCTCCCAGATCTGAGATACCGGCGGAAGTGAGAATCGTTAGTTTATCCCGTCCACCCTTAGCGCTGGCACCGAGAATAATACCAAGGAGCGCACCAGGATTGTCCAGCACGTTGTTCGATTTGCAAGCCAGAGCCATTGTATGGGCACCGTCGAGAAGCCGTTCTACATCCAGCCCCATGGCTGCCGAAGGAATCATTCCGAAGTTGGAAAGCGCCGAATAACGTCCTCCAATTGCAGGAACGCCGTGATAGATATGGCGGAATTTGTTTTCGTTTGCGAACTTCTCCAGTTTCGAACCAGGATCTGTTATGGCGACAAAATGCTTACCCACAGCGTCTTTGCCTAACACTTTTGCCACTTCGTCCATGAAGTAGAGCATAAAAATATTCGGCTCCAGGGTGGTACCGGATTTGCTGGCGACGATATACAAGGTATCGGCTAGGTTCAAATCTCTTCTCGCGAAAACCTGTGCTGGATTGGTGGAGTCAAGGACCTCCAGCGTCGGATAACCTTTTTGTTTGCCGAAGGTTTTCGCCATTACCTCCGGGCAAAGGCTGGAGCCGCCCATGCCAAGCAACAATACATGTTTGAAAGGATCGGCTTTTAACTCCTTCTGCAGGTGCTGGAAGGGTTTCGTGTCTTTTAGCTGCTCGTCGACAATCGTCAACCAGTCGAGCCAGTTTCCCTCATCGGTGTTCGTCCATAGCGAGCTGTCTTTAGACCACAAGCGACTGACTGTCTGATTGTCGGTCCACTCTTTTACCGTCTCTTTCACAGCCTTGCTCAAGCTCTCAGGCAAGCTGTAGGTCATGGACTCGCTCAATGGCGTTGCCAGCTCCAAACGCTTGAGTCTGATCGCCTCCAGAAGCGTGCGGAAAGAAGCAGCGAATTTCTCTACGCCATCTTCCAATAGTTCATCTGTAATCGCGTCGAACGAAATGCCCAGACGTTCCAACGATGCAAATACTTCTTTGGCATCCTCCAGTCCGGCTTCCAGCGTATCGGCCAGATTGCCGTGATCGCGAAATGCTTCCAACGTCTCCATCGGCACGGTGTTTACGGTTTCGTTGCCAATCAGCTCATCCACATACAGGGTATCGGGGAAGGCGGGATCCTTGGTGCTGGTGCTTGCCCAGAGCAGTCGTTGCGGTCTTGCGCCTTTTTCCACCAATGCTTTCCAGCGCTCGGACGTGAATAGTTGACGATAGATTTCGTAGGCCAGTTTGGCATTGGCGATCGCCGCTTTGCCTCGTAAGTTTTCTGCGCGGCTCTTCTCTTTGTCGCTCTCTGCGCTGCCTGCTTTCTCTTTCAGGTGTTTGTCTACGGAAGAATCGATTCGAGATACAAAGAAACTGGCGACGCTGGCTACGTTGGAGAGATCGCCTGTGCGGGTGGAAAGCTCTTCCAGACCCTCCATATAGGCTTCTGCCGCGCTGCGATAGGCTTCGCGAGAGAAGAGCAGGGTGACATTGATATTCATACCTTCGCTGATCAAAGTTCTGATGGCAGGAATTCCTTCCTTTGTACCAGGCACTTTGACCATCAGATTGGGTCTGTCGATCCATTGCCAGAGTCGGCGCGCTTCGTCGACGGTGGCTTGCGAATCGGACGCTAGCAGTGGCGAAACTTCCATGCTGACATAACCGTCTCTGCCTTTTGTCTCTTCATAGACCGGGCGCAGGATGTCGCAGGCTGCTCTAATGTCTTCGACTGCCAGCCGTTCATAAATGGTATTGGGTGAAAGTGTGCTGTCGTTGGCCAGCTCTTGCAACTGCTCGGTGTAGTCATCAGAGCCGCCGATCGCCTTCTCGAAGATGGAAGGATTGGAGGTGACGCCTCGCAGACCGTCCTCGTCGACAAGTTGTTTCAGCCCTCCGTCCCGGACGAAAGAGCGGCGAATGAAGTCCAGCCATATGGACTGTCCGTGCTCGGTCAACTGTCTAACTCGGCTTTCTACCTGTTTCACGGTCTTCATTGGCTACACTCCGAAAAAACGCTAACAATATACGCGACGGATCGTCCAAAGCCCTGCCTCTCAGTTAATAATGAAAACTGAGAGACGAAAGCGTCTGAGGCTTTCATCCAGTCAAAAAGATAACAGATAAGAGGGCTAAATCCGAAAAACTTTAGGGAAGCTGCATAATTTCGCACTTTTCGCAACCGGACAAAGGCTTTGAAAGCCCGCAGAAAGGAGACCTTTGCTATTATGAGAGCTTCTGACCGCCCTCTTTCCAACGAAGAACCCTCAACTGTGGGAGAAAATACGTGAGAATTCTGCTCGCAGAGGATGATCAAATGCTGTCTGATGGAGTGAGCATCGCACTGAGGCAGAACGGCTATGTCGTTGATCAGGTAAGAACGGGGACAGCCGCCGATGATGCCTTGACGTTGACCGGCTACGATCTTGTCATTCTCGATCTGGGATTGCCTGAGTTGGATGGTCTCGAGGTGCTGACCCGCTTGAGAAAACGTGGACAATCCACTCCGGTCGTGGTGCTGACAGCCAGAGACGCTGTGGAGAATCGTATCGCCGGTCTGGACCTGGGCGCCAATGACTACATGACGAAGCCGTTCCACCTCTCCGAGTTGGAAGCGAGAGTGAGAGCTGTTTTACGCAAAGAGAACTGGGGCAACCTGGTGGACATCCAATACGGCGATATGGTGTTCGACACCACGGGCAGAAGGCTATCGGTGGCAGGTACGCCTATAGAGCTCTCGGCACGCGAAATAGCCGTATTGGAGCTGCTCTTGCAGCGTGCCGGAAAAGTGGTGAACAAACAGCAGATTACCGACCATCTCTCCAACTGGGAATCTTCCATCAGTTTCAACGCTATCGAGATTATCGTCCATCGATTGCGCAAAAAACTGGAAGGCTCCGGCTGCAATATTCGTACAATTCGCGGGCTGGGATACATTTTGGAACCACCGCTGTAATGTCTCGTGCGCGCCGTCAATCATGAGAAGATCAATCAAACAGCAGCTCTTGCTCTGGTTGATGATTCCACTGCTGGCGCTGTCGGCGGTATCAACAGTATGCTCATACCTACTCGCTTTTAGGCTCTCTCATAGCGTTTATGACAAGGAGCTGACGAATTCGGCTGACTCGATTGTCACTAGAATGACCGTGGAGGGAAACAACGTCCGGGTCACCCTGCTGCCCACTGACACCGAAGACATTGTCACTCATAACCACAAGGACCAGTTCTTATACCAGGTTCTCTCGAACGATGGAAAAAAACTTGCGGGGCTCAATCAACTTCCCAATCCTCAAATTGTGCCTGCTACAGGCGAATCACCAGTTTTTCGTGATGACGAAGTAAACGGTCAACCTGTTCGGGTTGCTGTTTTTATAGTGCCTGTGCCGGATAGTCCGCTCGGCTCGGTTGTGATGCAAGTCGCAGAGACGTTGAACTCACGCCGAGAGCTGGCTCAAAACATTCTACTTGGCATTATACTTCCGCAGCTGGTGCTCATCGGCATCGCCGGCGGCGCACTGAGAGTGGGAGTGTTTAAGGGAATTGCGCCGCTTTACAAGATAAAGGACGCTGTCGAGAGACGCTCTCCGCAGGACCTGTCCCCGATTGACGACGGCGGAGCACCGGATGAGGTGAAGAGCCTATTGACCGCCTTTAACGCGTTACTGTCGCGCGCGCGCGATGACATTGCTCGACAGCAACGTTTTGCATCCAATGCCGCGCACCAGCTGCGCACGCCACTTGCCGGTCTCAATACTTATCTCGAGTTGGCCGAGAAAATCAACAAAGAAGATGAGTTGTCCACGATGATCCGGCAGCTGCACAACGGCGTCGATCGAATGACAAGAACCGTCCAGCAGCTATTGAGCCTTTCCAGAGCCGAACAAGCTCCCGTACCATTCACCTCTGTCGATCTGAACCTGGTTGTATCTGATGCGGCTACGGATCTAGTTCCCGAGGCAATTAAGCGCAATGTAGAAATTGAGTTTCAGGTGGCAGAGTCCCCTGCACTTATCTTTGGTGATCCAATCAGCTTGAAGGAGATGACCACCAATCTGCTCGAGAACGCCATTCGCTATAACCGGCCCGGTGGTCAGGTAGTGGTTTCGGTGAGCAAGGACAATCGATCCGTAAATCTATGCGTTGAGGACGACGGCATCGGCATACCGGAGTCCGAACGAAGCAAAGTATTCGAGCGGTTCTACCGCATCAGTGGTTCCGACCTTGATGTATTGGGCAGTGGATTGGGACTTTCGATCGTGGGAGAGATTGCTAAGATTCACAGAGCCCGCGTCGAAGTGCACGACGGCCGCGAGCGGCGGGGCACCAAAATCCTGGTCAACTTCCCTGAAAACGGCGTGCGGTCCACTTGATATTAGGACTCGTTCACCTGAGACCTGTCTACAATTCAAGATCGAAATCTTTGGTGATGCTAAATACACTTAAGTTCAAATAACTGGAAATATAATGAAAGGATGATGAAAGCCTACTGAAAGGATCTCGCTGTTCGCTTACACTGTGATACTTTCCCAGGCTTAAGTACAGTAAGTCGCTCCAGCAATATGGTCTTGGAACCCTAGATTTATGACCAATACTCCCGATAAGGGATTCATTGAATCGGCAATTACAGATGCACTGGATGAAGATGCTTCCATCCATGCCATTCCCGAAGATCCTTCGAAAAGTCAGCTCTTTCAGGTCGAGAACAAGCGGTCCAGCGAGCACGCGCTCCTGTCCTGGCGGCTCGGAGCCGGGCTGGTAGGGGCAGATATAGGAACTTCAGTTTTTTACAGCACGTCGGTGATCATGCCCTATGCAGGGTTTCTGGCGCCGATCATCATTGCCTTTGTCTGTTTGATGATGTGGGTATTCAAAGCCACGTATGAAGAAGGCTGCACAGTCAGCCCATTCAACGGTGGTGCTTATATCATGGTGCTGCAGACGGTGGGGAAACGTCTGGCAATGCTCGTGGGAGCGCTCACCATTCTCTCCTATCTGGCTACAGCCGCAGTGTCGGCGCTGTCAGGGTCTTATTATCTTGATTCGTTCGACAATTTGAAGAACAGCAGCGAAGTCCACATTTTGCTCATGGCCATCGCTCCAATCGTGTTCTTCGGATTGCTCAATATCAAAGGAATCCGGGAGCCTGCGGTAGTCGTATTTCTGATTGCTTTGTTTCATTTTACGCTGCTTTTAGGCATGGACTTGTTTGGTCTGTGGCAAGCCTTCGCAATCGGTGCCGATTTTTCCGTTGTGTTCAAACCGATGCCTGACGTGACAATCACTCCAGCAGGGCTTTTGCACGGGATTGCCGTGGCTTTTCTAGGCATAACCGGTTTTGAATCTGCCGCACAGATTGTGGAGCAACTGAGGACACCCACCTGGGTGACCCTCAAAAAAATATATACGGTCGTGGTTATCCTGGTTGGCATAACAGCGCCCTTGACCTCCTATCTGTGTCTTGTGTTGCTCAGTCCTGAGCAGCTAGTCTTTTACAAACACCACTTGCTCTCCGGGTTGGCCTTTGTGGAGGGCGGAGAGACCATGCAAAAGATACTTGTGTGTGATGCATTTTTGACTCTGTTCGCCGCCGTGAATACCGCCTATGTTGGTTGCATCGGTCTATGCACCACAATGGCTAAGCAGGGTAACTTGCCGGGCTTCCTGCTCAGACGATGGGATATTCGCTGGCCCTGGGTACAAGGGTATCCATTCGTGGTTCTGCCGTTCATGTTAATTACGATCGCAATGATGCTCATGCTTCCAGGAAAGATCGACGAGCTAGGAACCGTATACGGAATGGCTTTCTTGGCTGTGATGAGCTCTTTCTGCTTGGGCGTCATCATGATGCGATTCCAGATGCCGATCAAGGTGCTGAAATCACCGATCAAATGCAGTTTGACCATCCCGTTCCGCGGGAACAACGTTCCACTTCTACCACTCATCGGTCTCGTCACCTTGATGAGCGCAGAGATTGTTTTACTTTTATCCGCCGATCAAGCACGCACGCTTGGTCTGCAAATACTTCTCGCCATCTTGCTAGTGATGTGCTTTTATCGCCTGGGATTGTTGGAAGGCAGGCTGCGTGAGCTGCCTGATCTGCGACTGGGACTGGGACGTTATGCACACATGACTGAGTTGCCCGACGACCTCCCTGTGTATGTCCTATGTACAGCGGGAGCGAAAGCCAGAAATCTTGCTCACTCGATTATCAAAGTTTTGGAACGCGAGGAGCCGGGACCAAAAGAGATCATCATCTATCACGCGGAGGAAGAGGATGCCAGACGCGGAATCATGTACGAGCTTCTGCAGCGAGTGGTATCACAGCAGATAGCACCGAGTTTCAGGCACCACGATATGATCCTCACCGTGAAAATCCTGCCGGATACCCTTGTAGACGGGCTTATACACTTGAAGAAAGCGCATCCGTTCGGCAAGATTTTTATTGGAACAGGCAGCCATCCAGAACACGCCGTCAAGTACGCATCCAACCTCGAGGATAGTCTGGGAGTACCGGTTGTAAACATCGGTCAGATCGTCTCGGAAACAGTACCTCGTTTCGCCAAACCCGACATAGGGGCCGAGTAGCAGCGTTCTCGTGAGCGATCCATCTTCCACGAAAAAAACCTGGTTGAGCACGAAGTCAGTGAACACACTTTTCGCCGTCTGGTGGCCTTTTGTCGGCATCACGATGATTTTCACTGTGCTTGGTGCCATCGGTCTGCACAGTTACGTTCCCGATCTCGTCTGTCATTTTTTCATGCAGTACCTTGGCATGCAGGTGGCGTTCTTTGTCTGCCTTATCGTTGCCCGCAGAAGACTGGAGGCGCTGGTAGTTCTTGTCACAATACTCATTCTTGCCTTCGAGATTTCTCCTTTATTTATACCGGTGGGCAGCCAAGCAGAGGGACGGAAACTCAACAAAATCAAGTTGCTTCAGGTTAACGTCAATTCCAGCAACACAAGAACCGATCTGGTCGTCGACTGTGTGAAAAAGTTCGAACCGGATGTGGTGCTGTTCGAGGAGATTAACGCTCGTTGGCTGGATGCCTTGAAGAAAGGACTTCCTCGGAAATATGCAATAGTTGAGGCTCGGTCAAGAGAAGACAATTTCGGCATTGCAATGTTCTCGTGTATTCCCAAAGTTGACTCGCGACTGATTACGGTAGGCTACTTCAAAGTGCCGGCGGTCGCTGCTTTATTTCAGAAAGAAAATGAGCGATTGATTGTTCTGGGTGCACATGTTCTGCCACCACATTCGGAGTCGAACTTCACAGATCGGAACCTGGCATACGACGAAATGGCGATCATTAGGAAGAAATTGAAAGGTCCGTTTGTCCTTATGGGTGATTTGAACACAACCACCTGGTCTCCATATTTCAACGAGCTTCTCAAAAACGCGCAATTGAAGGACTCGACAAGAGGCTTTGGATGGCAGCCTACCTGGCCCGTGCAAGTTCCCTTTCTTGGACTGGATCTGGATCACTGCTTGATCAGCCGCGATCTGGTGGTCTTGAAACGCCAGCCGGGACCAGCTATCGGCTCCGATCATCTGCCACTATATGTGGAGATTGGTGTAGAGCCTGGTTCCAGGGCAGAATCCGAATGACCTGTTCGCAAATCATCCTAGCCATGCTTGGCGAACTCACTTTTCGCACGTTCGATATATCGAGATCCAGACGAAAGCATGGACGCGTATGTGGATAGTTTTTACGAGCATGGAGTAGTAGGTTGGAATCCTTATTTTATTGACAACCGATTTTCAATGCGCCTCCTGCTTATATTGGTTTCGAATCATTGTTTGTTAATCCCCGTTATGGGCATGAGTGATCTGTCAGGGGTTCCGCGGCACGGGAAATCAGTCCTGCCGCTCTCAGTGCACAATCGAAAGCCGAAGACGCGAGCGAAATGCGATCGGATGCTACCTTAACCTGCGAGGAATTTAATCTTAAATCCCTTGCTTGACAATGTTTTGTTACGGGCGACGGTTGGCATACTGTTAGCTCCTGGGAAATTTCTCTGACCTGCATTTTCAAAGGAGTAAAAATGTTCAAGAGATCTTCGATGCGCGCTTTATTTCTTGCCGTACTGTCTTTTGTATCGATATTAGCTTTCGGCATGTTAGCTGCTAATGCCGCAGGCCGTCCAACATATCAGCTATTTATCTATGATCCGAGTGGCTCCAGAACCGTAAGAGCTGGTGTTATCAATCACAACAAACGGTTTTCAGCCAGCCTGGTCAACCCGCATACGGTGCTGGATACCTCGGTCGGTCTTATCTATCACGTAGAAGGCCAACCGCTGCAAAATTTCACTTGCAGTGTTGACTTGAGTAATGACACTGTCCCATTTGTAGGTGATAGAGCAGTTTGGGTGGTTGTTGGCGTAGATGCGAACGGAACGAAAATCAAACATTCCGCTCCTGCTGATTTCCCCGCTTCAGTAGTTCCTGGTCCGCTGTGGACGACCTTCAATTACAATGCGGCTCAGTTCTCACCACCAGTTGGACCAACTGAAAAGGTAAGTAGTTTTGTACTGTCTCTCAGAGGCGGCAACTTCGATCCAGTCACACATCGTGACCATTGGGCCAGCATTCCAAAATTCAACGGAGTGACGATTGAGGCAATCCTATTCCCAACAGCTAATCTGAGCAATGGTTCGATTCCTGTTTTTCCATAAGAAAACAGCGTAATCGTTTCACAATCCGAATTATGTAGAGAAGTGCACCAGAAATGGTGCACTTCTTTATTCGAATGTTTTTTGGTTGCATGGTTTGTTTTATAATCACGATGTCCGGGGCTCGGAGGGATAGCAAAAGTGGCGACAGATCTGGAACTCCAGTTTGCGACGTTCTCTAATGACGACAAGGAGAAATATCTTGCCGCCAGAGCGAGCGTGGAGTATGTAAAGCCCGGCATGACTGTCGGTTTGGGATCTGGCAGCACGGCTGAATTTGCTGTCAAAATACTCGGTCAAAAAGTGGCAGAAGGTCTCAATTTTGTCGCGGTCTCTTCGTCAAAGAAGACCGCTGAGCTTGCCCGAGAACATGCAATTCCGCTTCTTTCGATGGAAGATCTGGATTATCTGGACCTTTATATCGATGGTGCCGACGAAGTAGACCCGGATCTGAATTTGATCAAGGGCGGCGGCGGTGCAC
>CAYTDR010000047.1:0-16687 GCA_964436185.1 uncultured Candidatus Obscuribacterales bacterium
GGCTGTGGAAACTCTCATACCGCCTGGCTCAGGAAATGGGGAGCAGGTCATCCGCCCCGGTGAGTTTTACGGCACTCCATCCATAGCGCCGGATAACATCTTTTGTCCAGAATAGAAACGGTAACCAACAAGAATGGCCACTTGCGAATCTACCCACTACTTAATAAGACGGGAGAATCAACGCTGCAGAAGCAGTGTTGAAGATTCAAAAGCTGAATCGATAATCAACAATCCATTACGAGCCGCATGGCGTCACGCTGCTCCCTCGGCGTGAGGGGCCACCCTGCGCCAGACTCGAATTCATTGGGGGTAGGGTTACCACCAACATCTTCGTAGACGCGTTCAGTGAAGCCGACGCAATCGAATTCCCAATAAGGCGCACTACAAAACCACCCTTTGAACTCTTCGCCTTTCTGGTTATTGTGAGTCCCATCGTACTCAGTTCGCATAGAAGCGAAATGTCTTGCTCTGTTAACGGCGAGATCGAGGTCGATTATGTGATTCGCGTCCTCGCGAATTCCCCAACATTCAACTCCATCTCTCCATTCGTTAAAACCAACCTCGTAAATGGCGTGAGGATCGGAGCCCGTCGTGCAATGTACTAGAGTCTCTTCTCCTACAAAGATTCCACAATGCCCAACCCACAGCGCTGTGGAAGAACTGGTACGCTGGACCAATAGTCCGTATCGTGATCGCGTCGATAACGGTTTGGCAGTTTGAAGTACCCTCAATACATTGCCCGCTGCTGCGGATCTGACCTTATCGTCTAGCCAAGTTGTGCGTGCAATTCTCCTGCAGGTGGTGTCTGGTAGTGCGGAAACATCGCATTTGCGCAGCGCATCCTGCAATACTGATGAGAGTCTAGCGTTTCCAAGATCTAGGCAGTATTCAAACGCCCAAGGCGCATCATTTACTGACGAGCCTATCGCATCAAGGATCCCTCTGGCAGAAGTTGTGAGTTCTGGATCTCTCGACAACAACAAGCCCTCTAAGCCTGCTAGTCGTTTGCCTACAGCCACGTTTGGGTCAAGAACAATGGCTTGTAGGAAATCAAGGTAGTCATTCTTTCGCAGTCGATGAAGTCGAGCTACAGGAGCTACAGATAGTATCGCAGCTTGGCTGATCGCCTCATTGCTTGCCGCCGACAAGTTCTCCGCGACGTCAAGACTAGCTGTGCTGCCAAATCGCTGCATGGCCCTAAGCGCAGTAACTGCAACATCGACCAAAGCAGAACTTGCCGCGGCAGACAGGGATTCTATCAATCGCGGTGGAAGTCGGATTTCTGCTTCCATAGCACGACTTGAAGCGATCCAGAATTCCGACGGTTGCCCGTGCTCAGTTGACGGCAGCGAGTTTTTCCAATTTGGCAGAAGGACTCGGAGATTGGTTTCAAAGACGGATTGGCGTGACGGTACGAGTCTCGTAAGCGCGCCAATGAAGAGTCGTGTGGCGGGCCCGGCCTTCGAGAATTCGGAGATGGCATCGATCAGTGGGTCTACTAGGGCATCGCCGAAATAAGCTTCTGCCCGGCGCAGTGCTCGATTCGCAGCAGGCAGGAAGTTGTATTCAATTGCGTCACCAACTTCAGCCGGGCAGTCTCTGGTAATCATCGCAAGCGTGCGTTCAGGACTCATGAATTGGTCCAGTTGCATTTTGATGTCACACCTCTTCCCATGCATCCAACCTTAGCCATTGTTCACATCTGTTGCATAGTTGCAACAGTTTGCTAGATTCTAAGGGAGGGTCTTTCTGAGGCTTGCTCATCTGCCCGTTTAAAAAGGGGAAGTCGGAATGCCAATACGACTGAGACGCTTGCTGGGAAGATTGCTTGTCGTCTTCACTTTACTATTGACCGGGCCCCAAGAATTCTCATTCGGTGACGGAATCGCTCCAGTTCGGACGGATTCGCCCACTACCGGCGAGTCAACTGCACGTGAAAAAACGCCACAGAGTGTTCGCGATCTGCTGGAGCCTGTCTTACCCGCGAAGGTTTTCACAGTCGCTCCAGGGCAAAGCAAAACATTCAAGCTGACGAGCCCAATCGAGGGGGTAGACCTTCCGAACCGAACCGTCTGCAGCGTCAGCATTGTGCGCGATGGTATAGTGTTGACTGGGCTCAAGTTTGGAAAGACTCATTTCACAGTGTGGGGAAAGGAATCCGGGATCTCGACATTTGAGGTCCACGTAATTCCGGATCGTGGGACCGTCCTAGCGGAGTTGCTGGCGAAGTATCGCGAATCCCAACTCCAATTGATTCCATCACCGGAATCCGGAAAGGTTATCATAAAAGGAACACTGCCGTCTTCTGGAGCGGTGCATGACGTTTTGGAACATATTGAAGGCCCTGATCTACCTCGTTCTCAGCTCATAAATCGTATGGCTATTCCCTGCGGTAATTGCTCTTGCTGCCCGCATCCACGCCGCATTTTCAATTGCAGATGAACTCAAGAATGAGGCATGGGTCATGACGAAGCGGATGTCACCGTACAATTTGCAGTCGATCCCACAGCTTGTCATCACATTGTGCTTTTCATTTGCCGCGATACCGCAACTGGCTCTCGCTCAAACCCACTTGAACCGCGAAGCAGATTCGGTTGTCGACTTTCATCACACGCTGTTTCCTTCAAGAGACGCTCGACGGCATTCGCCTTACTTCCAACCGGACGCCTCCGGAACGAACCCTGAGTACTTAGTACATGGGGCAGACACGCTTTCAGTAAAGTGCGTCCGAAAGGACACCGGGGCCACGGTTCCTCTTACTCTTAGTGCGGAGCCGCCCCTAGACAACCCCCAGTGCATCGAGGGTGAGTTGGTGCGAACCAGCCCCGAATTGCGAATTCCGTGCAGCTTGCTGATTGAGCGCGAGGCGGAAGGCTTGAAGATCTCAGCGTGTGAATGCACCGCTACCCTGATCCTCTATGACAGTGCGCCAGAAAGAAAGAAGTGGCTAATTGATTATAAAGAAATCGCCTGGCGAACCCTACAAAAGACACTAGAAGAGTCTGTAGTGCTTCCGTTCGACAAAATGAACTGCACAATAACTATCAGTTTGCTTTATCGAGAGCGAGTTTACCCAATACCCGGAGACCGATTTGTTCTTCGGCGAGTTTCACGTAGCCCGAAGGTGCTATCGGATGAGGAGGTTCGTCCTTATGCGACGACAGAATTTGCCTTGACGGTCGATGTCACAGGTTCTGTACACGTACCGACGACGACACTTCCGTCGGTTCTCGATGAGCCGGAGTCACCGCTTGAGCGGAAGGTCGTTGCCTCAATCGAGCGCGCAACTCATATTGTGCCGATTTATAAGATCAATGCTCAGTCGGTGCCAATATGCACGCTTGACGATCTTGCGTCATGCCTGACGGCTGCTCCTGCACCAGAAGACAAGCTGCCTGAGTGTCTCGCGGAGAAATGCAGGCTTCTCGGAATCAATCATCTCTTCCGACCGAAAAAAACTAATGAGACGCTTGAGAATCTCCGCTACTTCGCTGAACCCTCGGGGCGGACTTGGTCGCTCGTTCTTCCAAATGGGCGGGTAGTTACGACTAACTATGGCAATAGTTGCCTGATGTCAGATGCGATAACTAACGCATATCATGACGCGACTGGTGAGGGAATCTGGGACAAGGCCGCTTCAGTTCATGTCTTGTTGCGTACGCAGAGAGGGCGATCAGCCCGTAGTGAACCACTAATATCCAAGGGCGTCCTCTCACGTAATGACACGAGTGTTTTTGACTCCGCATTGATATTGCCCGGAGATCGTATTTGGCTGACCCGACCGGATACACCTCATCCGTGAGAGGAGCTTACATCCATGACTTTGACCGTAAAGTTTCGTAATCATGATCCTGTTGCACTCCTGATTGGTCGGGATGGCCATAGCCAGATAAAGCCTTCGGGTGGTTTCAATTGGCTCGTCGGCGAGTTCAAACTTGAAGTTGGCGGAACAGCAGCACGAGATTGGATCTCTTTCGATGAGAACAGTCCGGCCCATTGGTGTACTGTGGTCGAAGAGAACGGCACCTGGTGGCTGGACAAGATGCGCGAACAGGCATTTCAGTTCGACCCGTTGATCACGTTGCAACCAGCTGGAGCGGCAAAGGGTCCTTGGCTTTGCGCGACCAGAGCGCATGTATTGTCCCGTTCAGGAGGCGTCTCGCGTGTAGATCTCCCGGATGCTAGTGTTTCTTTAGTCGGATCAATTCCATTTGCGGCAGGAAACAAGTTTCATTTTCCGTCGAAAACGGGTGCCTCGTCAGTAGAGTTAAAGGAGATCCGAAACCCACAAGGCGATAGAGGGATTCTGCTTGAGAAGCGACCAGAGGGGTTCGTGATTGTTGCAAGGCTTGGAGACTTCGCCGAGTTGAATCGATTTGAAGGGACGACTCTTTTTATACCGGATGACAACGGGTGCGAGTGCTTGTTCTCCGTACCGACGGGAAATAAGGAACTTGACGCGACCCGTCCCGCAGTGTCATTCCGCGGTGAAGCGGCTCAATTCGGAATGCGGATTATTGTGGAGAAGTCCGTAAAGGCTAGATTGAATGATCGACACCCGACGAACGGCGACGCCACCGAAGTCCGCGTGAATAGGGCAGATGTCATCGGCGATTGGCTTGCTGCATTCGACGCCAAACCGAAACGCGACAAAGACGTTGTCATTGAGTTGATCCCGGATGGTGGGCCGCCAGAACTCGGTACTACGTCTGTGCGCTCTGGACCATCTGTAGGAGTAGATTCATCCGAAATTCGGTTTTATCTGCCCGTGGACCATCTAGTGGCAGATGATAGTGTTGCACCGCATTTCGAGTTTAGAAGTGCTTCAGATAAATCGCCTGATCGCCGTGAGCAATACCGCGGGATTCGTATCAGAGGAATCGGATGGTCCAAGGGAGGCCCGGGACGACTTGATGCAAGTATCGCTCGTGTGGGGCTATTTGAACAAAGCGGCAGAACGGCATTTGCCCTTCAGGGCGGAACGAAGATCAAAGTAGCCGGGATCCTGCTGGATTCCGTGGTTACACCGAAACTTGATCGGGCGAAGGGACGGCGTCTATTAACTATTCCGGCAGGCCCCATGGCTGTAGAGGTCGCCGGAGGGGAAACGCTCGTCGGACGCAGCCCTATAACGATTGATACGGCAAAGCGATTATTTTCAATCGCCGACCCCAAACTGGTTGGCCCTCCTGTCGGTGCACTGGCATTTGAAGAGAAAGGGGCTGCGAGGTTCAGCGATACTAGTGGACCAACTGAAGGATTTGAGTATTCACGGTGGCGAATGGGCCTGCCCAATGGAGAACCATTCACATTTGAGCTTACCGATGAAGGCGCGTTCCCTAAGGTGAAGCCTTCTGGTGGCAGCACTCCGTCATGGCAGCAACAATTCGAAACGGAAACAACGACGCCATTTCCGCTGCTCGAGCATCCGGGTGCCACCGTGTCGATTGACGGCAGTCTCGCGAAACTACGGACACTTACTTTCCCTGGGAAGGACGCTTCTTCGAAAAAGACGACTCTTACGAGTTCAACGAAGTGGGACGCGACCGGGAAAGAGAAACTTGTGTACTCCACCTTTGTCACGTTGGTCTCGTACAAGCTCATTCAAATCGCGCTTAAACCTGGCGAGAAGTTTCTGCCTGATAACTCGATCATTGACACGGCAGAGAAGCTGGATGATCCGACCGTAAACAAATGGGTCAAAGCGAACGGTATCGACGATCATATCCGAGTCTATTTCGCAACTGATGGAAGCCAAGACGAAGAGATCAAGCGGTTCATACTTGAAAATGTAGCACTCACTCCTGAAACGACAATGGCGTATTGGCCGTTCGCGATGGGTATCTCCGTCCTTCTTTACCGTCAAAAGGTGCAAGGCCAGCTAGGGGGTAGTTTTGCACCCGAAATAGCACGTGAACGTGGGAAAGCTGCCCCTGGAATCGCATTTGACTGGAGTCATTTGAGTTCACTGTGGGACCGGGCTGGCCAACCAGGACCGACAAAAGAGTTTGGGTGGGATGATGCTGAACTCACGAAGCTGGCTGTTGCTTCTCCACAGTTATGGCCAAGAAAGTCTGGAAACGACGGCTCAAGGCTAGACCCGACGGACAAGCATTGGCGAGGAATCATTGTTCGTCACCTACCAATGAATATCTATCTTCCTCCGGCAGCGGAGGAAGAAATAAACAAGCTTCCGTTCCTCAAGAAGTTAATTGGCACGATCAACGAACATCTAGTTCTGGATTATGGTTGGAAGGATGAAACTGGCCCAACATGGAATGCGGAACTGTTTTTCAAGGTTGACGAGGGTATTGTTTCGCCTGACGACTGGAAGGAATTCCTGGTTATCCGAGTTGCTTCGTTTGGCACAACAGGTGCCTCTGGAAAGATTGTAAGCGCGAAAGGCAAAATCGAGGTCAAGCTGCCGAAGTTCACGGATGACGCGGGCAAGGCGATAGTCTTGGATGGCGAGTTCACCTTCAATCTTGCTGGAGGGCCGATCCTTGAACGAGTTGAAGTATCGACAAGCAATACACTCTATAAAAGCAATTCGTTTCCCGGATTTGAGACCTTTGCAATCTCAAGGCTTTCGACCGACTTCCGATCGGTCGAAATTACCTTCGAGTTAAACGCTTCAGATGGCCTTGCCGCAGCGCTCCCATTCCTTAGTTCCGACGCGCCACTCGTCGCCGTCGTTCGCTTTGACTTGACGGGGAAACCCGGTGCGTCTGTCTCATTCCTGCTTCCATCGGAGCAAGAGACGAATCTGTTTGGCAAGTGGCCGCTAGTTGTCCAGAGTCTTCGGATGACTTTCTCGCCACACGTGGAGGTCAGGGCTAGATGTAGGTTGAACCTAGGTCTTGGCTCCTTCACCAGCGTTGGTGCCGAGATCATTCTAAAGAAAACAAATACTGGGTTCACGCTGAATGTCGTTCCCAGTGAGATTTCAGGCTCAATTGACTTTGGTGATTTCTCGATTGAGGGAGCACTTTACTGGGCGGAACATGACAGCGAGAATCCGAAGCCACCAGGAGAAGGAAGTGAGATTCAGGGCGAAAAGGTGGCAAAGGATGGACCTTCACGCGACATATGGGGCCTCATTCGGGTCAAGTCCGGCAATGGATTATTCGATGGGTTGAACAAGAAGGGAAATACAGACGCGCTTTGGCTCAGGATTGGATCGCGAGGAGAATTGTCATTTTGGATAATCGCGCTATCTACGACGAGAGAAATATCTTTCGGAGCAGGTTCTATCGAGGACGCGATGTTCATCATCGCAAAGAATGCTGACAAAGGCCAACTGATTGAGAAGTCGCTCGCGAACTTGCAAGTAGACGCGATGAAAAAGCTGCGTGTTGCACAGGATGAGAATCCAAGGAATTGGCTTGCATCGTGGGAACCATCGTCAAAGGTGGGGACGCTTGTTGCCGCGTCAGGCTACATCAAATTTCAGGAACCAATCGCGACATCGTCAAAAGGAGATGATGACAGCAGCAACAAGTATATGACTTCACTTGCCTTCACCAGTAATGGAGTCATTCGAGTAGAGGCTGCAGCAAAGCTCCTTGGTACTGCGAATGTGAGATTTGGAATTGGTGTTGATCTTCCACGGAAGTTTTTCTCCGCTGGAATAATCCTGCCAACATTAAATTACCCGTCGGACAGCAGCCCTGAATTTACAATTCAAGGTGGACAGATCATTTTGGGCGTGGGTTTCGGAGATGACAAGGAGGTCTATCTGAGCGTGGGATGGCCGCCGAAGATAGAGAACGACCCCGCCGACCCCCTTGGAGTAGATTGGTCGAAATCTGTGATGATCCGATGGGATAATTTCTTCCCAATTAACACATTCTGGGGAGGGTTTCTCGCAGCATATAAGGAATCGACGAGTTCTATCACTTTGGGTTATGCGCTGCGTGCTGGATGGACAAAGCAATGGAAGCTTGGCGGAGATTTGATCGGAGCATCTGCCGAGTTGGGAGTCGCGATCGGTGGCGTAGTCATTCTTCGCTTCTCTTGGAACAAAGCCCGATCACAGGCAGTCTACTTACCACTTCCACATATCCCGTACGATGTTCGTGTGAAGAGTCTGCTCCTTGAATGGGAGAGCACGACATTAAAGAAAAGTGCGGAGGTTCCCGAGGCGTTCGCGTCAATTCGGCGATCTCAGCGTCGAGTCCAAGAAATACTGAGCGATCTCGCGAGGTTCGACATAGTCTTGGAGGCGACTGTGTTTATTGATGTTTGGGGAAATGCATCCGCCACTGTATTTGGGGTCCGAATCGCATCGATCGAGATTGCTGGACGCGTTCGCCTGCATATTTGCCTCGACGTGGATGATCTAAAAATCATCAGAGCGGACGCATTTCTCGGATTCACGTTCAAGCTGAAAATCGGTTGTTTTACCGTCGAAGCATCAGGAAGCGCCACGTTTGTGTTCATCGACAACGGTCCCTGCCCCGTGTTGAATAAATACGGGCACGTCGCTCAAGCTCCTCGCCGAATGACGCGCCTCTTACCGTCAAGCAATTAGTAGTCCCGCTATCGAGGGTTATTGCAATGCCGTCACTTGATGATTCGATTATGCCCGTTGGACTGCTGCGTTCTAAGCATAATGGTCGTTTCGAGCTCGTCGTCCGCTGGGTCATGGGAGCTAAAGGTGATCGCCTTCCGCGGACAGACGAATCGTTCCAATTAACAGTTCGCCGAACGAAAAAGACTGACGGTTGCGGCGACCCAGCGGCTGATTTCTATTTCGACCCCGATGCTGGAACTTTTGGGGCAGCTGGCGTGAAACATGCCATCAATGTAGCTCCGCAGAATTTTGCGATGATTGACCCGCCGCGCGAACCATTCGAGTTCGGCCCACCGAGCAACAAACGCGTTTGGGATTTGGCGGTGAAACCGAGCAAACCAATCAATCCTGTGTGTCCAATCGGGCATGGCAAATTGCCCGATGGCGAGGCATTTGGTGTATATCATTTGCTTTGCGAGTCCCAGAAGAGCCGTGCTGAGTGGCGAGCGGCTCATGCTATCATGAAGCCAGTATGTACTGTGGTGGAGCACATTCTTGGAAGGAACCCTGTTGTTAAGGAATGGGCAGGATCTAGCGATGCTACGGTCATTGGTGCCGTTATCGCGGGGCAACTGTCTCATTGGATTGTTCGTACGGGATGTTACGCAAAGTCCCTGACACTTACGTTGAAGAAGGCATACGAGGGCCTGTTGCACCCGTCAGATCACGCGGCGAGAACTGGGCCCGCTGCATGGGACATCTTTTCGCCACATCCTGCGCTCACCGCGGAGGTGTCAAAGATTGCACCTGAAGCTGCCTCCGCACTTCAATGGCTATATGCAGAGGTGGTCGCGGAAGTGCTCAAGGTGCCGGGAATTCGATATGAGTTGGAAGCAATCGTCGATCAAAGGACGAGATTGCGAGAGCAATTACGGTTGCGAGCATTTCAAGGCGGGAAACTACTGGATTTCTGGTGTTCGCCAAGTACAACGACTCCGGCTTGTGCAGAGGGAATGCGTGGACGTCAACACCCGCAGTCGGAGTTACTTGGGCTCGGGTTGTCGCTTGGCGACTTTCCTAGTACCGAGCTAGCAGCTTGGGTGGCCGCAGGTGAGGCGTTATTGATAAATCTCGATCCCTTACCCGCCGAAAAGCAAAAGTCGCGTCGTCCTTCAGGGACGACTCAATCTCATCAATCGAAGGATTTGATGATTGCAGGCAAAGATATCATCACCTCTCTTCAAGCGATCGACGGTGAAGCGGGCGACTTTATTTTATTAAAGAAAGGAGAAGACGCTCCACTCGATCCGGGCTGCTATCGTATTGAGCCAATTCCAAAGGCCGGTCGACAGGCGTCAATAAAAAAAGCCCTTGACGTTAATTCCAGCATGCCACCACACCCTCCGTTCGGAGCTCATGTGAACTACGATCTGGTGCAAGCCAACGTTGGAAAGGTTACCGGTGATCGTGACTCTGAAGGACAATTGACTCAACAGCTAGATTACGTCACGGGAGATGGTCGTGTTCAGATTCAAATCGAGCATCCGGCCGACAATCCGGATTTGAACATTGCTGGATTCAATGTGTACGCAATGTGGGAATGTGATGCGACGCGAAGTTATTTTGTATCGCCGACGAACCCTGGTAGCGCTACAACTAAAGAGCTTCGAAGTTGGCGTATAACGCGACGCTACTCATTCGAACGAGACTTAAGGGGAGCCTTTCCCGGTTTGTATGGTAAGTTACCCAAGGAACCGAACGAGTTCGACTCTGGGCAATTGGAAGATCCTCCGTCCTATGAAGTGGATCCTGCACCGGCCAGTTACGTTACTGACCCCGAGATCCGCGCAATCATCGATCCGCCGTCACAACCCGTTATCCTGCGCCCTGAAACAGTTTACGATTTACATGAAAAGGCTAAAGGGGCTTACAATCAGAGCTACGGAACCGAGCCCAAGAATGACACAGTCGCGATGCCCAGTAAGACGCAAGTGGGCGTGACACAGTATGATATCGACCTTCGGCTTGGCATGGATAGCGGTTTGTCAGCCGACAAGACCATGCGCAAGTTTGTCGGATGGGATACGCAGTTTCATGTTAAAACCGAATGGAGCCCAACACAAAAGCGAAATGGCGACGCTGCCGGCATCCACCCACAGAGATACCGATTCTGGGTCACCGCAGTTGACGCTTTCGAGCAAGAAAGCATTCCAGTTCCCGTTGGAACAAACGATATCGCCGTCGGCGAGGCAACTGTCACATATCTCTTTGAACCGAAGTACCGTGCTGCGCTTCAACCACCGCCAGCGACCGAGCCACGTCAGATTGACTTGGTGGAAGATGTCGATATTGGCTTCGGGCCGTTTAAACTAAAGATCGTTTGGCACACACCTTATTTGAGTGAAGTTGGTAAATACGGAAGCTCAGCAATTGGTAAACGTGCACCGCGAAAAGATGTTCGGGCAAATGTGGTTCTGCTTCGAAAGAGGCAAAAAGTAGCAAATGATCGAGATTTGAAACGACGCTCTTCAGCTTCTCTACCGCCACAATTTGATCTGCCACAATGGCGTAACTCACTGAAGCGTTGGGAACGCCTCGAATGGGAAGTGGTTACAACTTGGGTCGACATTGATGGCGGGGCTGGAGCACATCCAGACGCCCCGTGGGAGATAACCTGGGTGGGTCGGCACATAGACCGAGGACACGATTATGTTGCTCTGATCGCCGCAACAATTGACAATGCCCCCGCTGCGCGAGCTTTTTGGACATGTGACGCAAAGAAAACAGGTGCAGGCCCAACAACTGGCAGACGAGTGCAGCTTCTCGATTGTGATGGCACCGACGATCCTAAGTATACGATGCGTTTTGATTATATCGATGAGCTGCCGACAGCGAGTGAAGTGGCTGAAACTGGCACACTACCAGTTGCAAACCTGCAAGCGTCTCGCAATGTATTGCTACGTGACAGGCTCGAGTTCGTCAGGGCAAAACCGATTCTGGCACCGCCGGGCATCTTTCGTGATCATGTGCTTACAAAGCTGCTGACACACCCCGTTAAGCGTGGAGATGTTGTTGTTGCTCCCGTACCATGGGGACCAGGTAAAGTCCCTCTGACAGACGCCCAGAAGGCGATGCTTGAGGCTGCCCTTGACCGAGCTGTTAGCGGCCGCGGGGATATCGATGAGTACTTAGAACAGGCGAGGCTTGTTTTATCGCGCGATTTCATCTCTGGCAGTGCACAGGAATCTCAACCAGACTATCGTCAGCACGCATCCCTCGGCTTCCGTGGACTTCAAGAACTTGCGTTCTCGTACACGCCGAATTCTGTCGCACCGCTACGTAACACTGAATCGGAGGCTGAAAGAGTATCTGTCTTCAACGTGCGTGTGCCTCGCGCAGTCGGAGCCGCCCGTAACTACGCCACGTGCATCTCCAAGGCAGAATTTGTCTCTCGCACCAATGATATTCTTACGTATCGCATGATTGAGGTACCCGATGAGGCAACGATGGAGGCGATCGCCTCGATTTGTACAGGAGTCCAGCCCTCGCTTGCCGTCATCTTTCCATTATCAATGAGTTCAGGTGAGGCTGAAGACGTCGCCGGACATGCGGGCGATGTAATTGGTGTGTCTGGAGATGCTAGGCCCACTGTCAACGTGAGGTTTTCCGCAGCAGAAACTCCGGCAACACCCCCCCCCGCCGTCGAGCTTCGCTTCTACCTTTCCCAATTATTGCTGGGCGAGGAAATTGTCAACCATGAAAGCGAGACAACCTACCGAATGTATGTGCCAGCTGGAGGAGGTCCCGCCGAGTTGTTCGCTTGGTGGATTGGTACCTCATCTGCGAAAGGAGTGACGTCGGGATTAGGAAAGGCGCCTTTCATTGTTCGCCGATTCAATCCAACGATTATGCCGGATGCAATTCAACAGTTCTCAGCGTCAGCTCCTTTGAAAGGGCCGAATTACTTCCTTAATCCAGCGCAGTTCGCCAAATGGCTGCCAACTACACTTACAACCCCAGAGGACGCAGTCCGGCTACCGAGACTAGTGCTATCCTGGGACTATTCGGAAAGTGATTCTGCGACATACATGCTGATCGAGCGTCGGCAGCGACGACTGGACAAACCAAACGACCGCACCAAAACGTTACGCTCCGGCATTACACCATGGGAGGCAATCAAAGAAATAGAAGCACTTCCGGAATTAGATAACGATTCAAAACCATCGTTTTTGCAGGCAAGCTGGGTGGAGGCGATTCGAAAAAACTGGCTGATCGGGAGTATCGTCGATGTTGAGGGCGACGTTCCACAGCTATTTCCCTTGATCGGCTTTCCACTCAATGATCCAACTAATCCAACGCTGCCACATAATACACTGATGTTAAGCGCTTCCAGAGGTCTGGGCAAGGATACTATTGGTGACGGCAAGAGACCGGCATTCATCGACTACTTCCAACAATTGGGCGATCTTGACCAGGCGATGGATGCCAATTATGAGTATAGCTATCGTGCTATGGCCTTCATTGATCTTGGCGAGCAATCGTTTGGCGCTGCGGAGCTTACAGATCCACTCAATTGGCAGTGGCGCTATCTATTGTCGTATCCCACCTCATGGACGAATTTTCGGCCTCCTGAAACCTCTGCGATCGACGTCCGCCCTGAAGAGCTTTCTCCGCAGACAATCAATAGCGTTGGACCAATTGTCAGGCTCGAATTCGTCACTGCATCAACTAAAAGAACCGGAACTCGCGGTGAGTCTGAATTGGAGGAGTGGCGATACCGAGTGATTGTGCAGCGTAAGCGTGACTTCTCAATTCCGTCTTCGCCAGGTGCAAGAATCGATGCAGGATGGGAAGATGTCGGTAATCCGGTAAGTGTCTGGCCTGGCCAATCCGTATTGATGGACGATCTTGACGTTGAGCGCGACCTACCTGAGTCAGACTTGTCCGTATCATACCAGATACGCGTCAGTCAGATTCACGCCCGGACCGTTGAAGGAAAGCGTATTGAGAGTGTGGTGCGAGGCGGAGGAGAGCAAGGAGTAACATCTCTTGCGGTGATGGTCCCCCATTCCCAGAATCCGAACACTGAAGTTCTAAGCCGCGTCAAGATTCGTTTGTTGTAATGTATGGAGTATTTCTTCGTGGAGACACACACATTTCCAAGTTGTTTGGCGAAAGTTATCGGAGTAATTGCCGAAGTGATGGAAATCGCCGCAGCGGACATAGGCCCGAATGACAACCTGTATCGCGACTGGGGTGTTGATTCATTAGCGACAGTGGCAATCTTTGTTGAGCTAAAAAGATCCTGTGGAACTCCCGAACCTTCGACTGAGGATGAATATCAACGGCTATCAACACCGACTCTGCTGGCCGAATATGTTTTGCAAGGTGTGAATGCGAGGTAATTTGTGGATGCGAATAAAGACATCATATCCCGCTTGCCTTACGGCCCGCAGTTTCTACTTATTGACGCATTTGAATTGAGTGAAGTGAGCCGTGAAATGCGCACGCTGAAGGAGTACTCTGCAACACACCCGCTGATCGCGAGCCATTTCAAAGCAGGCCCCCCCGTGGTACCAGGTGTTCTATTAGTCGAGCAGGTGTGCCAGTCAGCTTTTCTCTTGGGGATTACATCTGGAATCATTCAGTCGACCCTCCCCCCGCTGCTTGGCGAAGTGAAAGCTACTTTCAAAAGGCTGGCGGTAGCTCCCTGTCGTCTTATTGCGAAAGTCGAGATCGATGCCGTGTTACCAAATGCCTTTGGGTTTCTTGGTCAGGTTTTGAATGGCGAAATGGAAGTTTGCCGCGTAAAAGGATTATGCATGGTCAGTCAGTCCATATGAGGTCGGATCGATGATACATGCAAGAGTGGAATCCGTAGGAGCCTGCAGCAGCCTTGGAGTTACCTGGGAGGACACTTGGAGAGCACTTCTTGATGGCTCTCATTGCGTAGCTGCGTTAAGTGATGTGATTCCAGAGTGTACGCTGCGCACGCCTGTGTCCGCTGTGTCGGGCTTGGATCGGATAGTTGAACAAGCGGATCATCCGAGAGGGGCGGCCAGTCGACTGGCCGAACTTGCTATTGCCAATGCGCTATTGGAGTGTCCTGTTCTTGGTCACTTGGCTGTTTTTGGTGGTAGTACTCATGGAGAATCCGACGTACTTGTTCATGTTCTAGAACGCTCCATTTCAGGCCAACATATTTCTAGGGGTTGGTGGCGCGGGCTTGTAGAGGATCCTCTGGCGGGTAACTGCGTCGATGGATCCAAGACGTGTGGGGCGTGGGTCTATTCCTCCTGCACATCGTCAATTCATGCTTTAGCGCTCGCAGCCTGTTCATTAGGTTCTTCAAGTCAACCAGAAGATCGTGCACTCGTCGTTGGTGTGGATGCAATCAGCATTCTCGGTGCCGCGGGATTTCAACGTATCGGTGCGGCCGCGCGATTCACGTGCCGACCATTTGCCGCGGATAGAGATGGTACTGTGATTGGTGAAGGTGCGGCGGCACTTTTGTTAGCTCCGTTTGACTCAAGCGCTCCCTCAGACGCAGTTAAACTGCTCAGCGTTGGTATGAGCTGCGAGGCCGGTCATGCTACACGTCCGTCAGACGACGGAAAATCAGTGGCAGACTCAATTCACAAAGCTCTTCTTGCGGCATCATTGCACCCAAACGATATTGTCGCAATTGTCACTCACGGGACAGGCACAGTCGCAAACGATGCAAACGAAGTCATTGCCTTGCAGGCTGTATTCGGCTCCGCCTCGCCTCCTGCAACTTCGATCAAAGCAGCAATTGGTCACACTATGGGTGCGGCGGGCGTTTTCAATTGCTTGGTGGCAATTCAGGCTTGTATCGAAGGCGTCCTTCCACCGATGACTTGGGGTGGTCAGTCCCTGGCACTTCCCGGTATCGACATTGTCCAGCACGAGGCCCGCAAGATCAAAACCGGCCCAATTCTTGTCATGTGTAGTGGTTTTGGCGGCAACAATACTGCTGCTGTGTTTGCTAGGTAAACAAAACAATGGCCGTTATCAAAATCGTTGCGGCAGCTGTAACTGCTGCCGATGTTGGAGATAGTCAGCTCCCATTGGAAGACGCCGCTTGTGCATTCTTTTCAGCAAAGCTATCAAATGCACAGACCGAATGGTTAAGGGGTGCTCTTAAGGTGCAGTACTCTCGCAAAATTACGCGTTCCTCACTTCTTGCCATCGCGGCTGCCCGCAAGTGCCTCGCAAAACAAGATGTAGATGCAAGTCGTCTCGGCGTAATAACGACTGGCGGGCCGCTCCATTTGTGGAACTCCTGGGATCTAACTGCGACGATCCTAGCTGGTGAAGCAGACTTACTTGACCCACTTCGGTTTCCGCATTCTATTGTAAGCTCTATCCCCTGCACCGTTGCCGCCGCGCTGCAAGCAAAATGCTTTGCGATTGCGATTGGACATAATGCGTCTGCATTTTGTGACGCGATCGTAAATGCCGTGCGGCTACTGAATGCGAATTGCGCTGATAGCATCGTGGTGGTCGCCGTAAACGACGCAGATGCAGTGATAGATAATGTCGTTCAACATGGCGGTGGCGGCTGCTCGTGTAGCGGTGCCGTGAGCTATCTTCTCACGACTAAGAATGTGTCAACTCAACATTTAGATCTGATAGGAATCACATCTAAATGTGATAACACGTACAATCACATTGAGTTTCGCTTCAAACACGATGATTGGCTTGGAACGGAGCCGTTCCTGGCGGCCCAATGTGGCTTTGAGTTCTACGAAGCGTTGTCTAATATCGAGGGCAACGGCCTCTCAGCGCAAGCATTCCAAGTCTGCTGGTCTTTTGTAGAAGGAGATATGTATTTTCGATGTATGTCGGTTGGAGCAGAAAATGCTGCGTGACGAATAGGGCAAAGTGGTCAAAAGACCTCAAAGTTACTGGTGACCCACATTCCGGCGCGCCAGCAGCCACTTCCCGGCAAGGAACCGCTCAAACTGATCTCCCGTGAAGAAGCCGAGAGAATCTGTGCCGGGCCGGAATCAGGGACGACACCTTGCGAAAACTCGCCGTGCAAGACGGCATGGTGATTGGTGATCGGTACCCCGGTTGGAACCGGGGGCGGTCCTATTGACCTGCTCCCCATTTCCTGAGCCAGGCGGTATGAGAGTTTCCACAGCCCGT
>CAYTDR010000048.1:0-2370 GCA_964436185.1 uncultured Candidatus Obscuribacterales bacterium
GATGAACTCGAGAAGACAACTTGCAACCACCGGTTTCATCCCTCCATACAAGATGGCGAGGTTGAAGTGTGGTTGGCGTAAGGAAATTGGTGTTGCGAGCGAAAAGTGAAAGGTAAAACAAGCGTTGATTCACTTTAGGCTCGATATGCCATCGGAGCAAGTTTTATGCATAAGTCTGTCAGCCGTCAATTGAGGCAGTTACTGTGCTGGGCACTCAGAGAATGGCTTCCTCAGCAATAAGACACTGTTTCCGGTGGCAATGAACTTTCGTTGGCGTTATTGCTGATATTGATATTCAGCATACTTGTGAATTGTGAGAGATCACAGAGCACACCATCCGGCAAACAGCTCAAAATTCCGCGACCTCACATTCGGTATCATAAAGTTGTCACCCGAATTTATTTTGTGTGCGCGAATTCGTCTGACATCATAGTTTGCAGAATCCGCCATATCGGTACTTGGACCTTAGTAAGTGTTAACAAGGCATGTTGTTATGTGAGAAACCGTAGGGTTAGTTGCATGACATAGTCTCATCTGATCGACAAAACCTTGTCTGGGTGCCGGGATCGCTTTGTTTGATGCTGCTGAAGAGAGGTAGTGGTCGCCACCATTACGGTATTGAATTGGATCAAGGAAAAACGTCAAGGTTAAGGCATATTTTTCACAGATTACATGAGACTCTTTCTTCACCGAATAACAAATTCTGAACACTCTACTTGCAGTTTGAATATCACCTTGGATGGTGGCAGACACTGATACGTTGACAGGCACATATCTTTCACCAGATCAGAACTTGGTACTAACAACACGAAGAAAAGGAAGTGTCCGATGAATCGATCCGAATTCGTTCCGGCTAACAACTTCATGCAACTGGCCAACATTGGCCGCCACGTCGTCAACCCCAGCGGCATCTGGTTCCCGGCGTTCAGCGAGCGTGAAGATGCTCTCTCGTTCGCCCGCTACGTCGGCGGTTTTGCCAGGCGTGTGCTGCAGAACGCTACGACCAGGTCGAGCTACCAGTGGTCGAGCAAGCAAGCGGCTTACCTGGCGGAGTTGTCGATTCAGGTCCCGGATTGGGGAGGGGAAACCGGACCGATCCTGTGCGTCGAGGATCAGGCCTTCGGCATCGGCGTTCGGTTCAACGGGAAGGGGTTCGCCTTCCCGATCAAGCCGCATCGCTACGTCATCTGCTCCCGGACCGGCTCGAGGTACATCTGTTTCACTGACGGGACGGCGTTCTGCCGTTCCTTCTCGGAAGGCCCGCAGTACCTGGGACGGGCTCTGTACTTCGCGTCCTCATGGACCGATGCCGACCACGTTCAGAACCACGGTGGTGGGCTCCAGGTGGTTTCGGAACCTGCAGTCGGGCTGTACCCGCTTTACGTTCTCGGCAACATGCCGACTGCCCAGCCTTCCGGAGGGTTCTTGTTCGAGAAGGACTCCTTCCGCCTGGGCACCGCTGTCCGCCACGTCACCCTCGCTTAGGCGAGGTTTTCCCTTGGGGTGGCAATCGCTGTCCTGAGGAACCTGTCCAACCGTCAGTCTACTTTTGCATCTATCGCCCATGTCCGGAACAGGGACAAGACCATGCGTTCGCCCAAGCACTTCAGTGGCACGTTCTTTCGCTCCCTCCGCGACCTCCTGCTCCAGCTCGCTGAGCAGTGGGCCGATTACTTCAGCGGCAACACCATCTCGGACGAGGAGCGTCTGGCCGTCAGCGCCTTGCTCGCTTCGAGCATCGAGCTGGCGCCTGACCAACAGACCCGAAGCATCTTCACCAGGCTCGCCCTGGTCCTCAGCGTCCCCAGCGACGTCAGCCCGGAGGAGCGCCAGGCGGTCAGCGCTCTGCTGGGCATCAACGTCTAACCGACTGCTACTCCGCTCATTGTCTTTGACGAACTAACGAAGGCCTGAAGGGGATCTACGCATGCGTTCGCCCAAACAGATCGGTACCGCAATCGTCTCCAAGCTCTTCCTCCGTCCGCTGTTCTGGACGCTCGACCAGCTCCTGGTCTACCTCGACGAGCGCAACCGAATGCGGAACCAGGACGCCCACGACCTCGGGCAATCCGATATCCCGGCTGAGTACTTGGGCGTGCCCGAGCCCGGACGCCGTGACCTCAGGGTGTATATCGGCGATACCCATGGCCCGGCTCCCCAAGCGAGCAGGGAGCTCGTGACCTTCCTCCAGGTCGTCACCGGGGACGCCGAAGCACAGCCGGCCGAGGACGAGTCGGAGACCAACGTCATTCCCTTCCGGCCTCTCACCGGCAGCCAGCGTAGAACTTCCCGGCGCAGGTGTGTCGCCGAGTACCCCGCCGACATGAACATGCTCATCCCGTTCGACCCCAACGCGGTCTCCTGAACCGG
>CAYTDR010000048.1:2470-14995 GCA_964436185.1 uncultured Candidatus Obscuribacterales bacterium
CACGCCAGCACGAACACCGGGTCGATCCCGGCGCTCGGCTGGCGGGTGGTTTCCTTTAATTCGATTAACCGCTCATAGTACGATAAACGATAGTATAGTGAGTGCGGAAAATCGAAGGGAAAAAAGGTTGTTGTGTGACCGACGTGAGTGTTTTGCTGAAAGCTAAGCGAGCAGCAGACTGCGGTTGGACGTTGTCGTCTTTTCCGCCAGTCTGCCACTCGGCTCAGCAACTAGCTTTCAATAACGATCCTTGTCGTCAGGCTCTTCCGACTCAGCTTTGCGCTTGCGGTTCTGGAGCTGGTGATGGCGGAAGGTGAGTACGATAGCCAGCAGAATGCCAGCCAGAACAGCCGAAACGATGAGCGGATTGTCGAGCAACCCGTCTTCGCCGTTTGTCTGCTTAGGCTTGTTTGCAGGCAGTTTGTTCTCCCAGTCCTTGAGCGGGTCAGGATCGACTTTGGGAGTGGCAGGAGTTTTTTCCACGATCAACGGGCTGTTGACCGCGGCCATCGCCACACTTTTCTCGATCACCGTGTGACCGGCACCGTTGAACGATGCAGGCACGAGAAGAGCAAGAGAGAACAATGCAATGAGAAAGAGATTTGTTAGTCTCATAACAGTCACCTCAAAGGAGTTGGCGGGCGGTGCTCCGCACTCGGTTGGCACCGCCCTTAGTGCGTGACTGCACCAAATATCGCGCTGGCTTTTCCGTTCGAAATACAGTAGTTTTTGAGGGCGCCAAGATCGATGGATACTGCCAGGAGTCAGACCATTCCGTTACGGATTGGAGCCGCTCTTTTTATTCGAACTTCCATTGCCACCGCTGCCGGAGCCACCGTTGGTCGAATTCCGCTGCTGGAGGCGCTTCTGCCACTCAGCTTCATTCTTCGCCCTGGTGTCTTGTCGTGCCTTCTCCAGTGCCTCGGCCTTCTTCACAGCATCTGCAGCCACTTCCTTGGCTTTGTCCAACTGCGTGTCCTTGCCCTGGAAGATGTCAGTCTTCGGCTGATCGACTTCCACATCGGGGATGATGCCGATCCAGTCCATCGCCTTGCCACCAGGGAGGAACTCGAAGGTGGTGACGTGGATGTTGCGCTCCCAGGACAGGTTGATCAGAGCCTGTCCGACGCCCTTGCCGAGCGTAGTTTTGCCGACGATGATCGCCCGGTGATTCGCCTGCAGAAGCCCGGAGAGGATCTCCGAAGCGCTTGCCGAGCCACCGTCGACGAGGACGATAATCGGCATGTCCGCGGGCAGAATGGTGGACTCACGTTGGCGAGTCTTGATGCTGATGTTGTTCGGCGTGGTCGAGGAGCGGGTCTCCACGAGGGTAAATCCGGGACGCAGCACGGTGTGAGTAGTCTCCGTGTCGCTGCCCTGGCGCTGTTTCATGGTCAACAGCGTTCCCTCTTCCAGGAGATATTCGCCCATCGTCTCGACAGCGTCCAGTCGCCCACCGCCGTTGCCGCGCAGGTCGATGATCACTGCCTTGCCCTTGGCGGCTTTCGTGAGAGCGGCAGCCATCTCGCTTTCAGCGTGCTTGGACATGAAGTCCTTGAGCCGAATGTAGGAGATGCCGTTGCCGAGGTCCTTGAACTTGACCACGGGCGCGACGAACTTCGCCCGAGTGATGTCGTAATCGATCGCGGTAGTTCCGCCCTTGCCGTCATTGCGCTCGACGGTGACCTGCACCTTGGTGCCGGCTTGACCGCGAATCTTTTCGATCACTTCATCGATGGTCTTGCCTTTGACGGCGACGCCGTCGACCTTGGTGATGCGATCGCCTTCCTTCAAACCGGCAGTGGCAGCGGGTCCACCTTCGAACGGTTCTTCAGGAATGAACAGCGGCTGATCGTCGGAGATGCGTGCAGCGTCGTCGATCTCTTTCTTGCTGGCGTTGACTGGCAGCTTGCTGACAGCTTCGGCAGCGCCTTTCACCTGCACCGGCGAGGCGATGCCCACCAGGGTGGGATCGATGGTTTGCTTTTCGCGTTTGGTGGCTTCCGGGTCGTTGTAATAGTCGAACCTCTGGCCGAGGCTCTGCATCATTTCACGAACGGCCTTGTTAGCACCGTCCTCGGTATCAAGCGCACCGTCGGTAGCGTGCTTGTTCTGCCATTCGGCGACCCAGGCGGCGCGTTTGGTACTGTCGGTCAGCTCCTTGTGGCGATCGCGAAGGTGCTCGAAGACCTCCTTGTACAACTTGTGCCCATCGAAAGGCGTTGCCGGAGCCTGAACCGGGTTGACTGTTTGGGCCACCAGAGTGACGCCTGGCTGGCTGGAAACGAGCTGTTGCTCGTTGAAACTTGCTTCGGAGTTCGCACCGAGTGCGCCTGTCGAGACAGGCACTGCCATGAGAACGGCAGCTACGGCGCATGCGAACAACCGCGCCAAAAAGTTACGCGGGGTATTCATTGGTTTCTCTGTGAGATTTTTGGTTAAAGGGAAGTGCTGGAGTGCAGCACCATCCGCACAGCAAGCAAAAGCCCGGAGTGGGCGAGAAGAGTGAGGGAGCTCAAAGAGCCCCCTCACTTGTTAAACATCAGCCAGTCATCGCGACACGACTCAGGTGTTGTCCCAGTGACGTGGTACGAGTTTCTCGATTTCTTTGGTGAGCGCTCGATTTTCGTCGTCGCTCAGCTTTTCTCCGGCATAAATCACGCGCTCGCACCTGGTGAGCACGGACTCGATCAAATTCAGCTCCACGTCCTTATCAAGTCGGTCCTGGATTTCCAGGAAGGTGGCCGGCTCAATAGGCACTCCCTTCGTGGCACTGAGGTAGCGCCTGACGGCAGCGAGGATCTGCTTGTAGTGCTCTGGCGTGAAGCCGTTCGCCTTCGCATCTTTGAAGACGCGGTCGAAAACCCTCCAGGCAGCGGTCCTGGGAGGCAGCACCCGGCGCGGGCGGATGCGGTTGATGAACTTCACCACAGCCAGACCCGGCCAGAGTAGAACCAGGAAGATGCCCATGACCAGTAGCGGGTAGGTAGCCCACGGTTGGCCCGGTGTCTTCTTTTCGAGGTCGCCTTCCAACAGCTCTTCACCGTTATCCGCGGTGCGGGAGCGGCTGACGACGAAGTCCGGGGTGGTGAACACCTTCCAGTTGGGCGTCTTACCGTCCGGTGTCATCTCGGTGGCGTAGCGCAAGTCGAGAGTGAAGATGACCGCATCCTTGGGCACCCATGTGCGAACCATGAGGTCGATGCGGTAGATAATCACTTTGTCTTGCTTTTGACTGCGCACTTTGGCGGGGCTGACGAGCTCGAAATCGGAGCCGTCGACGCCGAGCTGGCCCTGTTTGAGCGAGGTGAAATCGAGCTGAACGTTCTCTTGCGTGGCGATCAGGATCGTGATTGGGATGTGGTCCCCAATTCGGTTTCCAAAGTGTCGACTGTTGCCCAGCAGAATCTGGATTTTCCCGTCTTCGATAACTTTGCGAACGGGATTTTGCGGCTTGGGCAGCTCCGGCTCTTCCTCCTTATAACCACCGGCATCCGACGGATAGTCGTAGTCGTACGGATACCCGGGCGGAGCCGGTGTTTGAGCTCCGCCAGTGGTGGCAGGGATGGGAGGCAGAGGTGCTGTCTGAGCCAGAGTCAAACGCGGTTGCAGGGAAGGCGAAGCGGGGGCTACCTTGGTGGAAGCCCTCGCCTCTGGTGTATCGCCGAATGCCAGAAGACTGGCCTTTGCTCCGGCTGCGATGACAATCGCAGACAGGAGCAGTGCTCTACAAAAGCGCTTTATGGTCATTGCTGCTCCTTAGCGTCTGTGCCCTGCAAACAATTTCATGAGCTTCGGATGAGCAGCGACTCCCTCTTCTGTGCTGAACACTTGCCAGTCACAGTGACACTCGCGGAAGAACTCGAACAACGCAGCTTGATGTGCCTGGAAGTTCTCCGCGAAGAGGCGACGGTTACTCGCCGTCAGCCAGATGGAACGCTTCTCGCCGGAACGCAAGTCCTGGAAGGTGTAGAGACCGAATCCACCGGGAAGCTCACGTTCTCGCAAATCCTGGATCATGATGCAGACAACATCGTGCAGCACTGAAAGTCGGCGAAGCGTCTTCTTCTCCTCTTCACCCATGTTCATGAAGTCGGAGAGGACGAAGACGAGCGAACGGCTCTGTTTGGCCACGGCGTGAAGCGCCTGCACGAACCCGGAGGTATTGCCGGTGGTGCTGTCGGGCTTGCGTGTCGAGTTTTCGCGCGCTTCCACGATGGAGGCGAGCGTCGGGAAGAGCCGCATCTTGGCTCCCCGCGGCTGCAGGTATTGCTCGATCTTGTTGTCGGAGAAAACGACAGTGCCTACGCGGTCACCCGTCTCCTCTGCCGACTTGATGATAGAGCCAGCCAGCTCTGCAGTCAAATACCGTTTGGTGGTCCGCACGGTGCCGAAGTCCATGGTCACTCCGGCGTCGGCAACCACGAAATACTTCGTGTCGCGCGGATCGAAGTTCTGGACGGTGTAAATCTCCTGGCAGCCAGTCTGAGCGCTGGCGAACCAGTCGATATCTCGCGGATCATCGCCCGGCTCGTAGATGTTACGAGTGGCGAAGTCGAATCCGGAGGAACCGCGAGAACGGCTTCTTCGCTCACCAGCAGAGGGAAGCGGAGAGTTGCTTCGCCAGGTGAGCGGAATCGGTTGGGAGACTACCCACTTGATGATCTCGCGGACAGTCTCGATAGTCGCTTGTTTCATTGTCGTACTCCCGGATACCGGTGCTGCCTGAGGCAGAAGTAATATGACTAATACGAGAAACCCGACACAGGAAGGGCGACGCGTCACGCCGCCCTTCCTGGCACTGCCTGTAGTGTCAGAGCTCCTCGATGCGAGTCAGCCGGGGTGCGGCTTACTTCTTGCCCGAGGCGCTCTGTCCGACAATCGGAACGGTCTTCAGCACCGAGCTGATGAACATGTCGACCGAGAAGTCCTTCGTGTAGTTGGCTTCCTGGGTCGGGATGATGCGGTGACGCAGCGTGTCGCGCGCGATCAGCTTGATGTCGTCCGGGATGATGTAGTCGCGGCCGGTGAACCAGGCGACCACCGCAGCACCGCGCTGCATCCAGATGGAGCTACGGGGCGAAGCACCGTAGGCGATGCGCTCCGAGAAGTCCACGCCGTTCTTGTCCAGCACGGTCTTGAAGCTGGGGTCGGTGGGACGGGTAGCGCGCATCAAGTCGACGGCGTACTCGCGCACGTGTGCCGAGGCGTTGGCGGCGATGGCATCGACGGTCTTCTGAATGGTGCGGATGTCCTCCGGCGTGATGCACGGAGTGACCAGGTCCATCGCGTTGCGGCCGTGGACATTGGTGTTGCCCAGCATGGTCACTTCGTCCTGACGGGAGACGTAGCCCATGAGCAGCTTGAACATGAAGCGGTCGAGCAGAGCCTCGGGGAGCACGAAGGTACCTTCCTGCTCCACCGGGTTCATCGTCGCCATGACGAGGAACGGGTCTTCCAACGTGAAGCGCTGCCCGCCGATGTCCACGAAGCGCTCCTGCATGGCCTGCAGCATGGACGAGAGCGTCTTGGGCGTGGTTCGGTTGATTTCGTCGGCAAGCAGCAAGTTGGAGCCGATCATGGGACCGGTGCGGATGACGAAGTCGCCGGTCTTCTGATTGAAGACCTCGACGCCGAGCACGTCGGTCGGCTTCAGGTCAGGCGTCATCTGGATACGCGATCGCTTGGCGCCGTCAATCGCCTTGTGCAGCGCGTTGACGAGCATGGTCTTGGCCAGACCAGGCATGGACTCCAGCACGATGTGTCCGTCGCCGAACAGGGCGATGAGGATCTTCTTCTTCACGTCTTCATATCCGATCACGACCTTGTTCAGCTCGCCGAGCAGGGTCTTGACCTTTTGCAAATTCGGGTCGGAAATCTTCTGAGTCATTAGTATGCTCCAGTTAGGAGGTAGGAGGCAGCGAAGTTACTGCCCCAAGATTAGAGAAAGAATGCTCGAGAGCTACTTGGCCAGACTCTGTCTGGGCAAGACTCCGCGCAGGAACAAGGCGAGAATAACTACCATGGCTAGAGCCAGAGGGTACTGAAACACAGGGTCCACTTTGGTCTCTGCTTTGCTGCCACCAAGGGTGGAGGCCCAGGAGATGTTGAGCGTACCGTTGCCGGTCGGGTCGAGTAGAACGTACTCGCCGCCTGATTGACCACGTAGAGCCTGTAAGGCGCTGTCATCGACTGACGTCACCACCGGTTTGCCGTCCTTCTCCATGTAGCCGGTCAATTGGCCCTTGTCGGAGTAGATCGGAATGGGGGCGGCAGTCGTGGAGCCGATGCCGACGATGATCACGCGAACGCCCATCTTCTGGGCTCTGGCGAGCGCTTCAGCAAGCTGAGCCTGATCGCCTGTGAAACCTCCGTCAGTGAAGAGAAGGATGACCTTCTGCCGACCGGCGATATGATCGCGTTCGAACATGTCGAGTGCCATGGATAGACCTTCGGCATAGTCGGAGCCGCCACCAGGCGCATTGCCGATGTTCATCCAGTTGTCCATGACCCATCTGGTCGAGGTCCAGTCGTCGGTCAGTGGCACCTGCTCGAAACCGTTACCGGAATAGGTGACGATACCGAGCTGATTGCCGGCAATGGAGGGCATCACCTGCCTCTGCAGCACGTGTTTGACGTAGTCGAGGCGTGTACCGTAGGGGCCCGGAACCATCTCGGGCGAGTAGCCATTCTTGGACGGCATGACGGACCGATAGTCTTCGGCTGCCATGCTTTTCGAAACGTCTACCACCGCGATCACCTGCAGCGTTCCTGCCTTGACATTGGATGGCAGAGCAGAGGTTACCGGTCCAGCCGCCGAAACAACCAGAAGCGAAGCGGCCACTACCCAGGCAGCAACGAGCACGAGCTCGCCGGCCAGCGTCAACGGTTTGGTGTAACGGTTGACGAGCTGCTCTTCACCATATGCCTTGCGAGCGCGCTTGCGCAGGAGAAAACCTGCGTACCAGAGCGCCACGATGGCGGGGATGAGGATGTACAGCCAGTTCAGGTAGTGGGGGTGGAGGAATTCCAGGTCGAACATTAGATGTCGTCCTTCTTTCCCTTGCCAGGCTGTTGCCCCGGCTGGTTGCCTGGGGCCTGCTTCTTCTCCTGCCCCTTCTGACCGTCCTTCTGCTCCTGGCCTTCCTTGCCTTGCCCGCCCCCCAACTGCTGGTTCTTGTTGAAGAGCAGCTCGAGGTCGTATTTGACCGTCATCGACTGCTCAAACAACCGATCCAGGTCGGACTTGGTCGTGTTCTCGAAACCGGCGAGGGACTTGTAGTTGTTGCCGGGATTGAGCTTGAGAGACTCTTTGAAGGCATCAACCGCCGGCTCCGCCTTGCGCATGCGCAGAAGTGACTTGGCCTTGTGGAAATGCGCCATGGCAGCGAATTCCCGGCTCGGCGCAGGATAGAGGAAACGATCCAACCAGACGTCCTTTTCCCGTTGCTTGTAGGCTCCGAGGGACTTGTCGAAAAGCTCCAACGCCGTCTGCGGGTCGCCAGCTTTGTAGGCTTCGATTCCCAGATTGTAAAATTCAACTTGAGCGTCTTGCCATGACAGCAAGCGATACCCGAACCAGAAGCTCGCCAAGCCGACGATACATGCGGCCGCCAGCAAGAGTCTGGTCTTGTGTTTGAGAATACTCATCCTAAGCTCCTTTACTTAAATGGGCTTAGACGTCCTCGCGGACCAGCACAGAACTGCAGAGGTATAGAACCGCCGTTACCAGGGCCGCGATGAGGAAGTAATGGTAGATGTCGTGGTAGCTAACAGTCTTCTCGATTTCAACGTTCGAGCGTTCGAGTTGATTGATAGTGGCAAAACCGCTGCGCATCTCCTCCGCGTTGCCGACAGGAATAACCTTTCCACCAGTGGCTTTGGTCAGGTTCTCCAGATCCTGGGTGAAACCACTGCCGGTGACCCAGCTATCGCCGATGCCGAGGGTGTAGATCTTGATTCCCTGGTCGAGCATCTGCTGGAGCAGCTCCTGGAAGCGGTCCTCCGAGATGTTGTCTTCGCCGTCGGTGACCATGATCAGGATCTTGGTTTTTGCTTGACCAAGCTCTTTGAAGTGGGCGATTGCCGCCGGAATAGGACCTTTGGCACCTTCGAAGTTTGTTCCGCCACCGCTGTAGCGGCTGATTCCCTGGTTCTTCAGCTTGATGACCTTGAGGTCTTTGCTGAGCGGCCAACTGTAATACGTCTCGTCGTCAAACAGGAATAAGGCTACACGGTCGCCCTGACGTTCGCGAATGAACAGTTCGATTGCCTTTTCAGCAACCATAAGCCTGTTCACTTGCCGTGGCTGACCGTTGGAGGTAGAACCGGCCAGGTCGATCTGTGCCGGGTCGGAGATCGTCGCTGACATCGAGCCCGAAATGTCAGTGGCAATGACGAAATCCCTGGTGTTGATCACCTCTTTCTCGCCGGTCTCTGTTAGTTGGGGTCTGGTCAGTGCGACACAGACAAGCGTCCAAAAGGCGACGAGAAGAATGGTAGGAAGTCGTCCCAAGAGAGGCACATTTCGCACGTTTTTATGCAAACCGACGTGCGAGTGCCCGACTGCTTTCCGGCGTCTGGCTGCGTACCACAGGATGGGCACGACCAGTAGCACCAGGAGCAGGAACTGCGGGTAAGCAAATGTGATAGGCATCGACATTTACTCCATACTGTTCAAGCAGGATTAATCAAAACTAGTTCCGCAGCGAACTGCTGTAGAACTCGACTGGCTGCTGCTGTATCTAACTTCGCGCTGTAGATCGAGTGGACTTGTGTGAAATCACAGGGGTGCGCGTCAATGAACTCACACGAACCCGCCGAGCGAGATGTGTTTGTGTATTGAAGGGGTGTCAGGCGCGAGTGGTTTGTATGTGCAGCCAGGAAGAGAAAGTGAAGTGAGTCCGTATGACATTACTGAAAAAGCTATTGATATTAAAAAAGAGTTTCTCTTCATAAAAAACTTACTGTAGCTCTGAAAGTTATAACAACAAGTAAGTTTTTCTATCAGCGGGGTTCCCAAGGTGAGCGTGATGGATATCTGTCGTATCTCAAGCGGAGACTGAATTTTGAGCTTGCTCCAAAGCACCGATCAGGAGTATTGAAAACCAGGCGCCAGGAAGATTTTCGTCATTTTCTTGGCTGAGAAAAACTTATCAAACGAGACCTTTGATAATTAGCGGAGCTAACAATAGATTTGCCTGTTGGCAACCCTTTTACCCTGATTACCGCCCCTTTTTCCTCCGTCACTTTAGAACCTCCCGTGGTGTCACACTCTGTAAGCCTGCGTTTGGTTCGCGACCCCATCACGTCGCGGTTCGCCTGACGCGGGGCTCCCGAATGCCAATAAGTGATGTCATATTTGGTATCACTGTTTGGCTTGGCAAGACATTTTCCTGGACCGACAAAAATGCACTGCCGAATTTCCGAGTTCTTTTGCCTTTGCATAGAGTGTACAAGCGGTAGCCAAGTACGTTTCCTCATCGCATACGACAATGCGAGTGGAAATTCTTGGCAACCAGCGCCTTGATCGCGGTTCGCTTTTGCCTTTTGCCGGCTGATTCCTGAAGAACCTGAAAGTAAGGCGCGAGAGGAGGCTTGCAAAGGACGGATGAAAAACTAAAGGAATTGTCAAACGCTCAATTCACGAAATATTTATGATAGCTAGCGCGGTTTAGCGCACTCTAGCGGGGTAGTTTTAGGGGCATCTGACAAGTCGGCTCGATTCAGGCAATAGCTGCTCGTTATCCGATGTATATCCTGTGTGAACGCATATGTAGCAGTAACTTGATCCCTTGCCAACTGCATCTATATGGTGGGCCTCACTGTTATTCAAATATCTCTACCTGCGAGCTTCTTTTACGCGATAAAAACCCCAATTCTTCAGTTCAAACACAGGCAAACAAATGAAGTCTATTCGGCTGGAAGCTGCAGAGGCTCAGTCCGGTTAGGTGTAGTTCACTTGCCTCTTCTAGGTGACCAAACGGGAGTCTCGATATGGTTCGGAACACTGCGGCTTCGGCAAGCGCTCTTCGGGTTGCGCAATTGCTTCATCTTCACCAGCTTGTTCAGGGGTTCAACCCGCTGGGCGCTTCTTGCGCTTGTGCGCAACGGCAACAGAACAGCTCGACACTGGAGGTCGGCTCCGGCGACGAAGTCGATGGTGGACTGCGCGAGCTGCTTCTACGGGTGGAATTGGTGGCAGGCAAAAAGAATCCGGAACGCTGTATCCGGGAAGTGGTTCAGTCGTCCTTCGATGCGGACGATGCGCCCGACGTCAAGGTGGTCATGAGCGGCTACCACAAGATTGAGTGCGGGTTCACTGTCGTCGGCGGCAACGCGCTTGTGGAAGCTTCCGGCTCCTGCATCTTGCTGGTGGTCGGAGCGCCGAAGGTTCGTGCTCGTGGCGATGTCGTCGTCTATGCGACGAACTCGGCTACCCTCTTCCTCTATGACAACGTCTACGCCGACCTGAGCGGTGATGTGACTATGCGCAGCTATGACTCGGTGCGCGGCGTCGCTCGCGATCGAGTCACCGGTATGGCGCGAGGAAAATCACGATGGACAGTCTCTGGCAACGCGCACCTCGATACCTACGATCAGGCCATGTCGGAAGGATACGAGGGCGCTGAGATTCGGGCTTACGGGCGTAGCCGTCTGTGCGGTCGTGACACGGTGAAGGCGCATCTGTTCGACTTCACCAACGGCTGGTTCACGGATCAGGCGGAGGTCTCTGCGGCAGGCAATGCCATCATTTATCCTGACCGCTGCGTGAACGTCAAGCATGTTGGTGGTGCGGCACGGGTGATCCCGCTTCCGGCCAATCAGCGGCTGCAGCTGTTTTAATCCTTTGAGCGGTCGTTGTTGCAAACACAACAAAGAAGAGCGGAGCTCAACCATGGACATCTTTGGCTGGATTTTCGGACGGAAACCAAAGCGGAGCGAGCCTGAAATGAAGAACCCCGGCGACATCGATCTCGGAACGCCGCAGCGCATGGTCGGCCACACCGGCTATACGCGACATGCTGGCGGCGGGCGATGTGCTTGCTGCAAGGAGGTCTTCGCCTCCCTGATGCCGGACAATAAGTGCCCGCGCTGCTCTCAGACGCCGTTCTTTGGTCCGAACCTTCCCGGCAGCGATCATCCCGACAGCAGCAACAAGTAAGTAAGGAAGATAGATTTTCCTAGAGACGAGGGTTGCCGGCTATATGCACGGCAACCCTCGTCCCATTTTTCGGACGAGTCTCGCTTGGGCTCCGATGCTCTCGCTGTTGCTCACTTTCACAGCGGTTTATGCGTTTCGGCTTGGTGGGACGTTTGTTGGCTATCACCGGCATGAACCGCGCGCTTGGACATTTTTCAAAGCACTGTGCTTGCTGCTAACTGACTTCCTTGTCCTTCAAGTTATTCCCGCTAGTATTATCAACTATAGTGAAATCGACGGCTTGCCAAAAGGAAAAGGCGTATCTTTTAACGCAGGTGCCAAACAACGAATTCGCGAACGTCGGAGGCTCTTGGTGCTTCCTGGCGTTCGCGAGTTTGTTGTCGCTTCTTCAGTGCGACTGCCGCACTACAGGTGGTACTGAGCGTTTAGCACGCCGCAGGTGTTGCTTCGCCGTCTATGCCGGTTGGGGAAGTCGTTCGTTACGCCGCCTCGATCGTGATCCGCGATCCTGCCGTCGCACCGCCAAACTCGACGGACGCCGAGCCGCCGCGCTTGAAGAGTTCCCAGAACGGGCTGTCGTAGCCGGAGCTGCCAGGAGCGAAGGCGATCTCGCCTTCCTTGACGCTGAAGCTGCCGTTGGTGACGGTGGCATAGCGCAGGTTCTTGCCGATCTTGACGCTCACCCGATCGCCTTCCTTCAGACCGGCGAGCAGCGCATCGCCGCGGCGGATCGTGGTCTTGATGTTCCCGAAGGAATCGACATATCCCACCACTGAGAGGGGCACGTCCGGAATCAAGCTGACATCGAGTTCCTTGTCGAGGAAGGTCGTGTCGTTTTCCAGGCACTGAGCCAGAACACCCGGGAAGTTATCTCGAGAGCGGAATTGGCTGCCGCTGGCGGACGCCTTGGTAGCGTGGAACTTCTTGATGTAGGGCTTGACGAAGCTCAGCGAGAAGCCGCTGTTGACGACGACAAGCTGGCTTCCGTTATCCAACTGGACGTAGACGAGACCTTCGCCCTCGTTGTTCGTGCGGGCGGTCTTCAGGTCCTTGCGGGGGGCGCAGTTGGCGAAAACAACGTGTCCGGCGTTGCCTGGGCGGCGGCCGAGCTGTGCCACGATGAAGCCGGTAGAGACGGTATCGAACGAGTTGACAGAGGTCTGGACGAACCGTGTCGAGTCCGGAAGCTTCTCCGCCAGAGCGGAAAGAATTTCGGACCAGGCGAGGTCGCCGGGGGCGTAATCGCAGACCAGGTGAACGCATCGACCCATGGGAGGACTCCTCTTTCTTAGAGAGTTCCGTGCGAAATTGATGCCAGTGATCTGGCAAATGTGCGGGTGCGGCACACGGTACAGATCAGC
>CAYTDR010000048.1:15005-16662 GCA_964436185.1 uncultured Candidatus Obscuribacterales bacterium
CGAGCTCAGATGTTTGTTCGTGAGTCCTGTGAAATTGCTGTATCGCTATGGACAGTTTCGAACCAGACACGAGTTGTGTGTTGTTCGGAACGTCAATCAGCTTCGTAGAGGTCTTATCTGGGTTTTCTTGGTAACAAAAGTAATAAAGGTATTTAGTTATCTTAGATGTGTGGAAATCTTGAAATCAATACGAGTTCAACACTAAGTAACACTCATTTGAAGAGCGATTACGCGCTGTAAGGGTGATTTCATCGAGGTCTTCAGCTACCTCGGGCAATAAAATATCGAAGGCTGTGTGCGTGCAAATGTAAGTTGAGTCTGTATCCACGCATATCACAGCCAGCGACTAGCCGAACAGTTTGAGTACTAGTCAATGCTTATGTGTAGCGGCTTTCATGGCGCAAAGAAGCGTTTCGAGATGATATTTTTGTCTGGTCTACTACGGGTTTGTGGTATCGCTAGTGGTATCAAGAAAAAATAGTTTCTTAGTAGTGTTGCTCGCGTTTGGCGAAGGCGATATTTGACAAAATGGTCTTATCATCGCTGTCTTTAGTGGGTGACTTTAGTTGTTGAAGAACTTTTTGGGCTTGTGAAAAATAGTTGAGCGAAGCATCCAATAGTTTATCCCTCTTCGCCTTCTCTTCCGTCTTAGTCGCTGTCATAAAATTGATTATTCCAAGATTGTTGTAGTCGCGCGCAGCGTAGGCGTGGACTGATCCGAGTCGCGAGGTATCATAAGCGAGAAGCCGCTCATAGCAATCTTTCGAACTCTCCAGATTGCCTTCGATCATATACAACCCGGCGAGAGAATCAGCGTTTTCCATAAATTCGCTACGGAACGTGCGTTTGTCTTCTGCCAGGCCCTGAGTCCATTCCTTCGACATAAGGAGCGATGAATCGTAGAGCTTTCCTTCTTGCTTATAGAGCTGGGCGAGCTTATTTTCTAGCTGTCTTTTCTTTTGCGGATCAGTGGTTTGTTGTATCTGTTGGGCAAGCTGTTGCGATCTGATTGTCAGCGTTTGCCAGTGATTGCTGGGCTTGGTTGTTTGCTCAGTGCTTGCTTCCAGAAAGCTTCTGAGACAAGCGACGCAGATGATCGAGAGCATGATGATCAGTCCGTATCGGTTGAGTGCCTTTATCAATCTCATTTAGCCAGTTCCTGCGGTGTCATTTGTGTATTTACCGAGTAGCTTTGGCGAGGAAGTTTGTGGTGGGTCATTTGCTCGCCGGTTCGCGAATTTGTATTACGGTTCCGATTCCTTTGCTATGAGCAGTCGACTCGTAGCCGGCGGTAATCTTTAGGCGAACGTATATTTTATCGCTGGTGCCTTTTACTTTGTGCCCGCTGACAGGATGGCCGCCGGCAATTCGTAGACGAAATCTATCGTAATTTTGGATATTTACGCTGAACACGCCGACAACTTGCCGGCGTGTTCAGATTTGCGAGCCTTTTAGCTTCGCTGCTTATTTTGATTTTTCCTTCAGGTCTTTTTCATTGGTTCTACCTTTTTTGGTTTCTCTCTTTCTCTTTCTCTTAGCCGCCTGGAGGTGCCGGTGGAGGTGGCGGTTGAGGAGGAGGCCGAGGTGGAGGCGGCGGAGGCGGTGGAGGAGGTGGCGGAGGTGGAGGCGGTGGCGGCGGAGGGGGCGGTGGAGGAGG
>CAYTDR010000049.1:0-16431 GCA_964436185.1 uncultured Candidatus Obscuribacterales bacterium
TGAGCTTCCTCCACTCAGCGCACCGGAAGCCGCAGTGACACCATATTCGGCGGCGAGGTTAGCCACCACATGCGAAGCCTGTGTTTGCAGAGATGCTGAAAGGCTGGTCCGCAGCAGCGACTCGACAGCTCGCTCGGACCCTTTCGTGGCTACCCGACTGGACAGTGATGCGACCGCATCGGCGGGAACGCGCATAGTGCCTGAGATTATTGCCCGTCGCGCCATCTCCACCAACCCTTGCTCGACAACTCGCTCCTGGCCGTTCTCAATCAAACCGCCCGCCACCAGTTTCGATAGCGCCTGCCTGGTAGCCTCTGTGCCGGTTTTCTCGCCGATTCCAAGCCAGGCTCCGACCTGCGCCGCACCGATGGTGCTGATAGCGCCAGCCGCGAATCCGCGTGTTGCGTCGGAAGTCAGTTGTCCAACCCCACAATCATAGTCAGCGCCCATAATAGTAGCCTTTCCTCCCACTTTCAGGAACGCAGTCTCCGCACCCATATAAGCCATACGCGAAAGCCAGGTTGCGGTGGATGATCCGGCAGTGAAGAAGGCACCACCTACGGCGGCAAGGCCGATAGCCAGCTCAGTCGCCACCTCTGCAAGTCGTTCTTCCGACGCCTGGTAGTTTTCCAGAGACGTTGTCAGCGCCTCCCGCTTCTCCCGCAGGACCTCTGGGTTCGCATGATTGTCAGAGACCGCCTTGACTAACTGGTCGAGGGCATCGTTGGCTTGCAAACCACTCCCATCCCAAATCCCATCGACCCATTCTTTCCCAACTCCCCAGCGTGAATCAGAGTATGAGCGAATTCCGTCTGAAAGCGCATCTTGGCTCGTTTTCTCCCTGCTCTCGATGAGGAGCCCGGCGCCAACTCGTTCTCGTTTGTCCAATTTGGAAAGGAAATCCCCGGCAGCGTTGCTTTCATATTTCCTGGAATACTCACTTGTCATGCACCGTTTCTCGGAAACAGTCAGATTGGCGAGCATACCCTGAATCTCTGCCTTACTTTCCCCGACACCAAGAACATATGCACGCAAGCGATCTTCAACTCTTCGCTCACCCTTCTGAACAAGCTGGACTCGTGCCAATTTATTCTCATCAGTGGTGAGCAAGTCATCGATGGCCCGACTGGAGGGCAGCGCTCGCGCGTTGAGCAACGCTTTATCACGGGGCGAGATGGTCTGCAGAGATTCGATGAGCCCTTTCTCGTCTACGTTTAAAATCGAGCTATTGAGACTTACGTGATCGTCAGGGCTAACGAAGCCGACTTCCAGGAGCTGTCTTCCGTAGTTTTCAAAATTCGAATGACCTAGTGCACTGAGCAGATTCTTCTCCAGTCTGGTAGCGAATCTCTCGTCTTCAGAGTTTTTCGGATGTCTCACTCTTTCGAAGAGTTCGGGGTTCTCGAAAAACTCCTTTTGCACCTCGCGAACAACCTTCGCCTTGTCCACGACCATTTCTGCACCGTCCAAGGCTACACGATCGGCGATGGTTCGTCTCGGCGCTTCCGCTCTCTCAATTTGTCGCAGCAAGCAACGAGCGACCTCAGACTCCACGCTCGTTCCCAGACTTCTGTCGAGGGCTTTGTCTACCTCAACTTTGAAATAGATGTTTTCCCGATACTTCTTTTGCTCGGAGACAGGCATGTTCTCAATGGATTTCAGGATGTTCTCTTCTTTTGTGTCTAACCAGAGAACCCCACGGTTCTCGTTGTCCTTGATGCAATCGAGAATGGAGCGCCTACCATCGAGTCTGGCACCTTCTAAACTGTCGAACTGCTTGAACCGGTCGATCAATTCGGTGGCTCTGGTCAGCTCGCTTTTACTCAGGAAGGTACCAAGAATATGTGCCATAGAGTCGCGGAATGTCGGCTCATCTTTGAGTTGACGCCAGTCACTTTGCGACATTCGTTCGATCGTACCCAGCACATCATCCATCGGAGACGAACTTATAGTGCCACGATGTCGACCAAGGGCAGTCACGATAGACCCGTCCTTGAATTGCGCTTGATCCTTCCACATCGCTACTTCCGTAGCATTTCCCGCGCCTTCGAGCGCTTTGCAAAGTTCGCGATAATAGTCGACCGCCTTGCGCTCTTCAGAAGTCAATGCAGGCTGATTCCAAAACGAGCCTTTGGCGCGGTCTTTCTCTAAACTCAAGGTTTCACCACGCACAAAAAGTTGGCGCTCAGTATCGGACATCTGCTCAAGTGCCTTCTCGATTGATTTTTCGCTATCACCCACCCATGACGTGCTCGCTTTGACTAAGGTAGGCGCACTCAGCTTTCCATGCTCGACCATATCCTTGGCGCGATTCAGGTCAGTGTCACCTATGGTGCGGCCGAACGCTTCTCGTACTTTCCTGGCACCATCAGAAATGCTGAAGTTCTTGCGTGCTTCCGGCGTAGCAGAGCGCATCGCCTCCTGGAACATCTCGATATCACGTCGATGGAAAGCCAGCGTCGCCAGTCTCATCGTGTCTTCGTCTGTTCGCCTGTCGCTACCCTTCAGATAAATCTCCATTGGTTGCCGATTGAAGGTCCTCCCGGCAAGCAGAGCTGCATCCAACTCTTTTCCATATCGTTGTCTGTAGTCCGCCCTGGCTCGATCGAGCTCGGACGACGACATAGAAGAGAGCTTATCTCGCAGACCCTTGTCGAGCGCTCCTTGCCGGGTCGGCATTGCATCCTTGCCCAGAAGCTCATGAAGAAAACCCGCGTCATCCGATTGACCGTCTTTGCGCCCGAGAAGATTGAGGGCACGCTCGAGCTCCTCTGCATCTAATTCACTCCGCAACTCATCGACTAACTCAATGGAATATTCCTTGGAGTAAAACTCTTTCAACTTCAGCCGCTCGTCGTCGGACAGGCTCTCCAGAGTTGCGAAGATGGCGTCCTCGTCTGTGCCGAGATCGACAAGATCGTCTTTTTTGGTCGCCTGGCGGATTGATTTAGCAGCAGCAATCGCATCACTGTTCTCAATTGTCAAATTGGGAATAAAAGCGCTGCTGGACGAAACAACAGCTTCCACCGCTCTCTTCAAGGGATCGTTTCGATTCAAAGAGCTGAACGCCTTAATATCCTTACGGCTGATACCATCATTTTCGTCGCCCCATTCATCGTCGCGAAGCTCTTCCACCTTACCGATGTTGCGCTGAAAGGCATAGAGACTTTTGTACTCAGCCGAGCCAAACTGGCTTCTCGATATTGATTGAAGAAGCTCCTTGCTCGACAGGAAACCGTCTTTGTCGGAATCGATCGACTGAAACCGATCATTTAGAATATTGGCGGCCTGGACGCTATTGCTCAGGACTTCGTCTAGAACTACGTTCGAGAGTTCCTCTCCATTATTGGGTCCGTTCAATGGCAGATCGTAGAGTTCGCCCATAATTCCCTCCTTTGAAAAAACACAAGCAACTTCGCCAGCGCCAGTTGACACGCCTTCGCTCCATGCAGGCAGCCTGAGCCCCTCTTCAGAGTCAGTGCCATCCAAGCCTTTATCAATTTGTCTGGTAAGTGTCCTGGAAGAATCGCGTGACTTTTCCAAGCACGAAGAGGTTACCACGGAGATTGTTGCTAAACGGTTGCCGAACGTGCGACCGGCGAAGACAGCAAATCTCCATTTAATGAACGATAAGAGAGCTTACGTTTGACCTGCCAATAGCGTTTGGGACATTAACAGAGGCATCAACCTACAAACTACAGCCAAGTTAGGATAAAGTTTAGTAGCATTGTCAGGTTAGTTGCCAATTCGACTTATCTCGACATCGACTTTTCGCGCACTGATCGTTTACTGAGAAACTAAAGCACCACTTGATCACAAGGAGCAGAAATTATGGAGCTCTTCAAGGAGAAACTGCAGCAGGGCAAACCGCTCATCGGCACCCTCATATCGATGGCATCATCTGTGGTATCGGAGACAATCTCACAGTGTGGATATGACTGGATGTGGATAGACATGGAGCACGCCCCGTTGAGCCTGGAACAGGTTCAGCACCAGCTGCAAGCAAAAGCCGAAAATTGTGCGGCTTTCGTCCGCATTCCAGGCAATGACGAGATCTGGATCAAACAAGTGCTCGACCTTGGAGCAGACGGAATAATCGTCCCTCAAGTTAAGACTGCCGATGAAGCAGCAAAAGCTGTGTCGTCCGCGAAGTATCCGCCCACCGGCACTAGAAGCGTCGGACTAGCAAGAGCACATGGCTTTGGCATGCAGTTCGCCAACTATCTGACCAGAGCGAATGAAGATACTCTCGTACTCTTGCAAATCGAACATCGGGACGGGGTGCGGAACATAGATCAAATCCTGGACGTGCCCGGTATCGATGCCATTATCATCGGCCCCTACGACATGTCAGGCAGCTTCGGAAAACTCGGTCAGATTGGAGATCCGGAAGTAGCGGAGGCGATCGATCAGGTATTTCAAGCATGTCAGAGGAGGAAAATACCGATCGGTATTTTTGCTCTCGATGCGGAGCAAGGGCTGGTCTTTCTTCGCAGAGGTTTTCAATTCGTCGCCATCGGGATTGACGTTCACTACCTGTGGACAGCAGCTAAGTCCAGCCTGGAGTCGGTGTTGTCGGCAATGACAGCAACCACGGCTTGAAGCCAAACTTTGCCTCAAACAAGATCTAGCTGTCCGATTTTAGATGAGCATTATGCAACTGCCCGCAAGCCGCCTCGATGTCAGTGCCGCGCTCCAGTCGCAGTGTCACCGTCTTGCCGGTTCGTTCTGCGATTTGCTTGAACCGATGTTGAGCGTTCAAGCTCGGACGCTTGTATAACGCATCGCCGGCTTCGTCGAATGTGGGGTTATAAGGGATGAGGTTTATATTACAGTGCAAATCGGAGACTAAATCTGCCAGCGCCGCGGCTTGTTCTTCGGAATCTGTCACTCCGGCGAGCAGAACATACTCGATGGTGACTCGACGCCTGGTTGTATCGGCATAATCACGCATTGCTCGCATCAGTTCGGGAATACCATATTTGGTGGTAATCGGAACAACCTCTTCTCTGGTCTTTCTGTCCGGAGCGTGCAACGAAAGCGCTAGCGTTAGCGGCAGGTTCTCCTCTTGCAGACGCTCGATTCCCGGGATAATCCCAGATGTTGATACCGTGATGTGACGAGCACCAATGCCGACTGAGTTGATTACGGTGAAAAGCGAAGTTATTACATTCTCAGTATTGAGAAGCGGCTCACCCTGCCCCATGTAAACCAGATTCGCCACTCGCTTGCCCGACTCGCGCTGGATGGACATAACCTGGTCGACTATCTCCTGACTGGTCAGGTTTCTCTTGAAACCAAGAAATCCTGTAGCGCAAAATGTACAGCCGACCGCGCAACCTACTTGACTGGAGACACAGGCAGAAAGCGAATCGCGATCCTGAAATGACATGAGAACCGACTCGACGAGAGTGCCGTCAGGGAGCTGGAACAAATACTTTCGAGTTCCATCCCGGCTCACCCGCAGCTCGGCAATGGAAAGCGGAGATAGAGTGGCCATCCTATTGAGACGATCGCGCAACTCTTGCGAGAGGTCGGTCATTTCGTCAAACGATTTCGCCCACTTCGCATAGATCCAGCCATGTAGCTGCTTGGCCCGAAACCTCGGTAGACCCAGATCGGAGACGAACTCCTCCAGTTGCGTCAGTGAAAGCCCGGAAAGAGCTACTTTGCCTTCGCGATCGCGAGCGGGCTCAACTGCTTTGCTTTGATTTGCGTTATTCATGACGACTCAGCGCTCGAGCCTGCAAACAAAAGGGATACTGAAGCCGATTGTACTTCGAAATAGCCAAATAATTCGAATGTATGAACACGATTTTGCGGGGCTCGCGCCTATTCCAAGGCTCGCAGACCCTAATTTTCTTTTCGAACATGCTATACAGCTTGTAGCTCGTCTATTATGAATTTTTGTCATCAATTTCAGATGCCCAGGCGGGCTAAGACAGGATGATCGGCGCCCAGTGCGCTACCATCGCTCATTTGCAGCTTGATTGCATGGTAGAATAACCTTTTTTTCTGAAGGAATTTAGGCCTATCACTGATTAGCCGCAGAATGCGCGATAAGATACGGTTTTAGGAGCATTTTCCTGCGAAACGGAGTATGTCTGAATGTTAGATGTTTGGGAAGAGAAGGCCCGAGACTGGCTAAAAATGCTATTCGGAGACACGAATGAGAAGCGTCTCAAGTTCTTAGACCCTTTTCTGGAGGCGACCAACAATTGGGAAAATGAGATCCGTTCGCTCTCGGAAGACGAGTTGAGGGGAAAGACGGCCCAATTCAAACAGAGAATTGATAACGCCTTAGCAGATGTTCCGGATGTCAGGCTGATCCCTGAAGATGCGCCAAAAATGCCAGGTCGACTGCGCACGCAGAAAGACAAAGTGCTGGCGGAATTACTCGAAGATATGCTTCCCGAGGCATTCGCCGTCTGTCGAGAAGCTGGACGGCGTGTACTCAACATGCGCCATTTCGATGTTCAGATTATCGGTGGATCAGCCCTTCACTTCAACAAAATCTCCGAGATGCGCACGGGCGAAGGAAAGACGCTAGTAGCCACTTTGCCGGTTTATCTCAATGCTTTAGCCGGTCGCGGCGTTCATGTTGTCACGGTCAACGATTACCTGGCCAGACGCGATGCGGATTGGATGGGTCACATTTACAAATATCTGGGACTCTCGGTTGGACTCGTCTACTCACATCAACCTGATTGGGAGAAACGCGACGCTTATCTCGCTGATATCACATACGGTACTAACCACGAGTTCGGCTTCGATTATTTGAGAGACAATATGCGCACGAGCATCGACGAGCTTGTGCAGCGCGACTACTACTATGCCATCGTGGATGAAGTCGACAACATTCTTATCGACGAAGCCAGAACACCATTGATCATTTCCGGTGCTCCGGCAGAGTCATTCACTGAGATTTACAAGAGAATGGCTCAGATATCGCCTTTGATGGAAAAAGGCAAGGATAAGGACGACGAGGACTGCGACTACTGGGTCGATGAAAAGACCAAGTCCGTCTTGATCACCGAGCGCGGCGGAATAAATGCAGAAAAACTCCTTGGGGTCAACGACCTCTTCGACATGCATTACAACTTCCACCATCATCTTACGCAAGCACTGAAGGCGAAGGAACTGTTCCAGCTCGACAAAGAGTACGTCATCCGAGTCAACGAGGAAGGCACACCAGAGGTGGTGATTGTCGACGAGTTCACCGGTCGCATGATGGTTGGCAGACGTTGGTCGGATGGTCTTCATCAAGCTTGCGAGGCCAAAGAAGGTGTTCCGATTCAAGAAGAGACGATGACTTTTGCCTCCATCACATATCAGAACCTCTTCCGTCTCTATCCGAAACTGGCCGGCATGACCGGTACAGCGATGACCGAAGCCGCTGAATTCAACAAGATTTACAACCTGGATGTAGTCTCGATTCCGACGAACAAAACCAACGTCAGAAAGGACACTTCGGACATCATCTATAAGACTGAGCGGCAAAAATATTATTCCGTCGTCGAAGAGATCATCGAGATGCACGAACTGGGGAGACCGGTCCTGGTCGGAACAGTCAGCATCGAGAAATCGGAGCTTATATCGGAGCTCCTGGGCAAGCCCCACAAGATGAACGAGTACCTGCTCAACAAGATCCACAAGGCGGTCGACTATATAAAGAGTCGCTCACTAACCGGTTCTTCCATCGATGCTTTGAAAAAGATTTTCGAGCGCCCAGGAATGATTGAGCCGGAGAAACTCGAAGAAGCCGTCAACAAGGTGGAGAATGAGTTTCCCAAAAAACATGAAGAGCTGATTGAGCGACTCTATTCCATTCATAAAACCGCCAGAGCGGTACAGTCAATCCGCAAGGGCATCATCCACAGCGTATTGAACGCCAAACTCCATGAACAGGAAGCAGCGATTGTCGCACAAGCAGGCAGAAAAGCAGCTGTTACGGTAGCCACCAACATGGCTGGTCGAGGAACCGACATTTTGCTCGGCGGAAATGCGGAGTTCCTTGCCAAAGAAAAGCTAACCAAAGAAGGAGTGTCACACGACGATCCTCTATTCGAGGACCGGGTAGCGGAAGTCAAACTTGAGTTCAAGGGGCTGACGGACAGAGAACATGACGAAGTGGTGGCGCTCGGCGGACTGCATATCATCGGCACGGAACGTCACGAATCGAGAAGAATAGACAACCAGCTCAGAGGACGAGCAGGCAGGCAGGGCGATCCCGGCTCGGCGCGCTTCTTCCTCTCACTGGAAGATACACTGATGAGGATCTTCGGCGGCGAAAAAATTGCCAGCCTTATGGACTTCATCGGCGCCGATGAAGAGATGCCGATCGAGCATGGCATGGTCACTCGCTCTATTGAGAACGCCCAGAAGAAAGTGGAAGCGCATCACTTCGATGTTCGAAAACACGTTCTTCAATACGACGATGTGCTCAACACGCAACGCGAGGTAATCTACCGAGAACGCAGACAGATTCTGGAGCATGCAGACCTGAAAGACAGCGTCACCGATATGATGACCGAACATGTGGATCTTGTTCTGGCAGCTTATATAGATGCTGAAACTCCTCCGGAAGTCTGGGAAGAGAAAGGCTTGCCCGAAGTTCTACAATATTTAGAGAACGATATTCCTCTTATTTCGCAGGTAAACATTCACGAGCTGACAGGTTTGTCGTATGAAGACTTGCGCGATAAATTGGTACAGGCTGTGCGTACTGCTCACAAGGTCCGGGAAGAGGAACTTGGCACGGAGACAATGAGAGAGCTCGAGCGCCAGGTGTTGATGAGAACCATCGACACGAAGTGGGTCGACTATCTGCACAATATCGACCTTCTGCGTGAAGGCGTGGGACTGAGAGGCTACGGGCAGCGCGATCCTCTCCAGGAATACAAACGAGAAGCCTTTGACATGTTCAGCATGCTTCTTCGCCACATCCAACAAGAATCGATTAAGCTCATCTTCCATGCTCAGCCAGTAATGCCGGATTCGCAAATGCCCGAGTTCCCGCATGCTCTGCCGCAAGAAGTGATTGATGCACTGGCGGCGCACGGAATCATGATCAACGACGAGCTGGATTTCGACAGCCTGGAGGCATTGCCCGAGGACGTCGTCGCTAAGGCGTTGGCTTCATTGCACGATAATGTTGACGACGATGACGATGATGATGATGAGGAATTCGACGAGACGGAAGATCCTTCACCAAACGGACCGGAAACGTCTGCAGCGATTGAAGGGAAAGGCAGCGCTGATGCTGTTCTGGGCAACCTCGGCAACGTGGACGATGTGGTCAAATCAATCGGCGGCGCAGAAGCACCTAGCACTAATGATAGTGTCACCGATAAAGAGAGTCCGCCAGTAATCAACAAATGAGTGGTCTCTAAGCTACAAGACACCCATACTTCTAGCTCTGCACCGGTTCGCGTTCGCCGCCGGTAACGTCCCTCACGGAGACCGTTATAGTGAAGATATTGTCGTTCGATTCCAGTGGTTCGCATCTGACGGTATCGCTCATGGAAGATGGAAAGCTCGTAATTGAGGAGCAGGAGCCACCGGAGCAATCGGGGCGACAGGAAGCCTTGAGCCGGCTGATGCCCAGCATCGACAAGGCCGTCGGCGATGCCGGCTGGCGTAAGGAAGATATCAAACTTCTTGCGGTCGGAATCGGTCCCGGAAGTTTCACCGGCATCCGCACCTGTGTTGTCACCGCTCGTACTCTGGCTCAAGCACTCCGTCTTCCGCTTATCGGCTTGGACTCCATGTATTGCCGTGCAAAAGACCTTGTCTTACCCGCGTCAATAATCATCGCCGGCGGGCGTGGACATTACTTCATCGCCTCCTATGAGCCTGCGCAGCAGCCCGATGGCTTGCCACAGATCCTCGAGGCACCGTCTTGTATCAAAGCTGCGGACCTGGAAACTCATTTAAATGTGAGCCGGCGCGTCTACGTAGAACCAGGACTGGACGAGGTACACAGTCTTCTCGCCTCATCAAAAGGACGCTGGCAATATGAAGAACTGCCTCAACTGGAGAATCTGTCGTCGAAACAGGCTGTGATAGCCTGGTCCCTTGTTTGCGAACATCTTAGTGTGAATGAAGATGTTGATGGTTTGGCTAAGGTATATGACTTCCAGAGGGTTCTCCCGCTATACTTGCGGAGTCCGTCTATTACGCTTAAAAAATGATGGTAGCAAGTCTGTATCCTATTCTTGTAAGACCCCTTCGCTTGAGTGATCTCGACGAGATCATGGAGATCGAGCCGGAGGCTTATGGAACTCATCATTGGTCCCGACAATCGTTCATCACTGAGCTGACCAATGTAGGCGCAAGTTATTTCGGCGCTGAGTGTTCCGAAACTGGGCAGCTTTTGGGTTACACAGGCTACTGGTTGATCGCTGACGAAGCGCACGTGACGACCCTGGCAGTGCATCCTCAGTTTCGCAGAAAAAGCATTGCAGAAAGACTTTTAATCAATAGCATCGTCGAAGCGCGCAAGGATGGAGCTCACTGGGTGACGCTGGAAGTGCGCGAGTCCAACGACCCGGCCAGAGGTCTCTACTCCAAATATGGATTCAGACGACTGGGTGTCAGGCGAAAATACTATCAAGACAACAAGGAAGACGCTCTCGTTCTCTGGACAGATCGCCTCACTGAACCGACGTTCATCTGCAGAGTGCAAGACAATATGACCGACCTGGGTCTGACAGAAGCCGAACAGAAAGATACTATGCTCGTGCTCAATGGAGACATCCAGGCAGTCGCAATGGCAAGCGCCTAGACAAGATTGATGTTATCTAATTTTTGACCAAGCCGCGATTGACTTTGTTTGCACAGGTTATCGAGGTAAATCTAATGCCAGAACAGATGAAAGCTGGCGTGAAATTGAGCATAATTTATTGAGGACCAGGAGCTTAGGCGTGCATCTCATTGTTGAACCTGTTAAAAGAAGCCGCAAGAAGTCGCTTGTAGGACAGGTAATCTTGATACTGGTGGGAGTACAGCTGATCTTTTTCAGCGCATTCGCATGCTTTGATGTGCCCACAGCCACAGGACGGAACCTGGTTCGCTTTGGACGCAACCAGTCGTCTAATCTCTTTGTAGAGTTGCCGTATCAGTGGCAAAAGAAGATAAAGCAATCCTGCCCATATGTACCGTTTCCACTGCCGCACGAGCAAGTGCGCTACTCGTCCTACTGTGCCATAGGACCGGCAGTCATCTTCGTTAGCTATGTTATGGGCCCCGCCCTCGGCGCTGTCTCGGTCCTCTTTTACCTGATTATCGGCTTGATCGGACCGCTACTTCATCTTTTCCCGTTTTCTGCCGGCGGTGGTCTCGACTATCACCTGCAGCCGAGTTTCGGATATCTGATCGGCAGTCTTCTTGCAGCCCTGGCTTGCGGACGGATAACGCGCGGACGGAGGACATCTCTATCCCAGCTTCTCGGAATGGGAGCAGGGCTTCTTACTCTGCATCTGACCGGAGCAGCCTATCTTTTCGGAACCTATCTCTACTTCTATATGACAGAAGGATCGAAGACATATCTGGAGTGGCAGCCTTGGATTTTTGGATACCTGCGAAATCTCACGTGGTATTCTCTACCATACGATTGTATCTTCTCCTTTCTCCTTGTCGGATGCGCCTTCCCGTTCCGCTGGCTAGCCAGTCACCTGATGGCACCCGATCTGGGACCACCGCCGGAAGTCAAGTACCGTCAGCGTCTCGAGGAATTTGTCTAGGATTGGCGATATGAAAAAAAGAACTATCAAATTGGCATCGTTGGGTATATTAGCACTGGGAGCCGCGGCCCTGGCGTATGCCAGATGGGAAGCCGGTCGCCTGCGCCTTGAGCACAAGTCAATCAGCCTGGTCAAGGGCGCGTCAAACGACGTAGTAACGGCGGCACGCCACCCTCGTCTCGATACCATATACGATGACAAACCGGCGTCGCTAGCCGGCCAAGAGTCAGAGAAGAAGACTAGAACACTGCGAATTCTCCATCTGTCCGATCTGCATCTGACGAAGAAAGAGTCGTCTTCAAAACTCAACTTTCTCAATCGAATAACTGATGATGACTACGATCTGGTAGTGCTGACCGGTGATATATTCCAGGATGACGAGTCGATCATCTACGCTCCTTACTTGATCTCCAGGCGCCCTCGACTGGGTGCCTTTGCCGTTCTCGGCAATCACGACTACTACCATTACTCGATGTTCAACAAAATCGTCGGTAGAATAATACCGAAGTATCGCCAGTCGGCAGCGAGACTGAGAGACGTCGAGCCACTGGTCGAGGCGCTCAAAGCGGTAGGCTACGACGTGTTGCGCGATCAGTCCAAATATTTGGAGAACGACGATATTCTCGTCGTTGGCTCTGACTTTCCTGGAATACATGCAGACAGGCTAGTCGATCTGGTCGAGAGAGCACCGGAGAGCGCCCTTAAGATCGCTTTGCTACACATTCCCAGAAAACTGGAAGATTTCGAGAACGCCGGCATCGATGTGGCGTTCTGTGGACATACTCATGGCGGGCAGATAAGAATTCCGGGACTGGGAGCGATTATCACCGACTCCGACCTGGGACGAAGAGAAGCATCCGGTCTGGTGCGACGAGGAAACACTATCTTCCACGTCTCCAGGGGCGCCGGCGCTGATCCCCGCACTAATATTCGGTTTTTCTGCCCACCTGAAGTTAGCGTGATCGAACTCACCTACGCCCGGGAGAATGTACTCGAATCAGCAGTCGCCACGGTCGAGCAGTTTTCAGTTTAGCCCACGGCCATGGTCCGCGTGATCGAGTTCAGTTACGACGAGAGAATGTACTCGAAATCGGTAGTCGCTACCGTCGAGCAGTGTTTCAGTTAGTCCGCTGCCCTAGATAACCTCTCTGCAGGCATCGTTGTGCTGCGAACTATCACCAATTACGGTGATGGTACTATTAATTCAACCACCATCGATGGTGCTAGCGATTCACTTCGTTTCGCTGGTCAGGGCACCAGATCTGGTTTCAATTTGTACAGATAGCGAATCGTGTCAGCATCGCGAGGAGAGATCGAACCGTTGCCATAGTAGAGACTCATCAGGTCACCCGGACTTCGGCTATGTTCCTCAATTCCCAGCACATGACCGAACTCATGAGCCGCCGCCGCCCTCATCGCTGGCAAAGTCAAAACCTTGTCGGTAATGTCGGTGGTCTTGAGAAGCACGACCACAGGTTTAAATGGTATCTCCTTACCGGCGTCGATATCCTTGCGATAGAAGCTGCGCTTAGATGTGAGCCCCTTGTAGTCTTTCGCAAAAAGGGCCATACCTGACTTGCCGACAAAGTGGTGGGTGAAAAACACGTGGACATCCGCACTTTCAGGATCATTCGTATACTCGAAGCTGAAAATTCCCTCTTTCTCGAACCGCTTCCATTGATTGAACCCTTCAAGGGCCGCTTGCCTGTGAGCCGGCAGGAACCCCTGCGCCTGCGGAAGGGCGCCCAGTTTTTTGTGCTCAATCAAGTAGGCAATGAAGTCTGGCCACGTGCCGGTCTGGTCGACATTTACATAAGGAACTTTAGAAGCCGGGTCAGCGATTGTGTCTACTGCCAGACCGTTCGATACCCAGACCTGGAGAGGCATCTGCTCTTGCAGCCATCGTACGGTTTGCCCGGCTCTGGTTTTGAATTCCGGATAAACCCCACGGGCAAGGGAAGGGGCAGGCGCTTGCCTGTTTTGACTGGCTACAGGAGTGGGGTTCGCCGCTCCTCTGCCAAAACCTCCAACGGCTGGTAAGTTGGCATAGCGACTCTTGAACTGAGCCGATACATCTGGCGGTTGAACGAATGCGGCGATAGTGAGGCCGAGCGCTAGCAGGCTCGTCGGAGTTCGGGAAGCCTTGGACATCGTTGATCTTCGGCTCACCACATCCCTCACTTAAATCAGCGCAACAATGTTCGTAACGAATGTAAATCCCTGTAACTAGATAATACATGGATATAACTGATTCTGCTTAAATCTTTCAATTTCGGCTGGAAGTCCCCACCCTGCCACAACGAAGCGAGCCAAGAAACTTCAGCGCACCACACTTTTTGCAACGGTAAGCGAACACAATGCTACGTATCTAGCGTGAGGACAAGATGAACTTGGAAACATTCAATTTACATCCGCGTCCTAAATTATGAAGCTCGCAAGTAGCCAATATAGAGCAGTTCAAAGGATACGACTGAGTTACTGTTACACTCAAATGTTATACCGAAAATGAACTAATGCTTAAATAGGTTGCTCTGATTGCCTTTCGAGCGTAGAGTAATTGAGCTTTCGATTTCGCACCGCATATCGCAGCATCTCCAGACGAGGGATACCAGGGATGGAATCCGTTGGGGCGGCACCAACGCTGCGGACAATTTATTCAAATGGACGATTCGCAAATCCTCGACTTATAAAGTTGAGGATTTTTGCTATCTAAACACCTTTTACAACCAGCTTTTCAAGATCAGTTGAGACGTCAGTCTTTTCGGAGAGAGCTACGCTCGTCGCAAAACCGCTTGCCATAAGGGTTTTCATTGAAATATTTTCCATAGGCGCTGTGTACAACTCAAAGTCTGCAACGGAAATCCAGTGGTTATCAACAGTTTCAAACTCTCAATCGTAACGCAGTGTAAGGAGGAAAATGAACGAAACCTTAAAGCACTGACTTGGACTGCATTCGCGCGCTAAAGTATATAAGCTTCGAACAAGCACATCGCAGCATCTCCAGTTTGAGGGATACCAGGGATGGAATCCGTTGGGGCGGCACCAACGCTGCGGACAATTTATCCAGATAGACGAATCGTTTCCCCGACTATTGAAGTTGGGGATTTTTCTTTGCAAACCTTTACCAGCACATCGGTTTACAAAGCTGATTTTTGATTTGCGTTAATCAGCAAATGCAGCATGCTCCTAAAACGAGCTTGGCATCGGTGTTTTCGACTTCAGTTATCATTGCAACAGAGTGTTTCGCAGACGAGGCATAGCCCCTCGCCTCTTGCCATCAGCCTCTTCAGCTATCGGGTGTTACACGATTGTAATGGCGAAAAACGAACTAAATCTTAAAGTCCCCACTCAGTCGACTATTCCGCGATAGAGTTTTATCACTCTCAGTTGAGACATCGCAGCATCTCCAGTTTGAGGGATACCAGGGATGGAATCCGTTGGGGCGGCACCAACGCTGCGGACAATTTATCCAAGATGGACGATTCGCAATTCCCCGACTTTTTTAGTTGGGGGATTTCTTTTTGCACGTGCAGTCCACCAGGCAACAAGCGATCCTTAAGATGCATTTACCGAAGCCGCATCTTTCCAAATATAGCTTCCCTATTGATTAAAATTCCATGTTGAGCAGGTAGATTCTGACGCTTCTTGTGCGTAAACAGCCGGCTCATCCCATACTTGCTGAGGTTTTGTAGATGAATGCTGAATCGAGACCGTTGCGCGTAGTGCTCCTGGCTGCAGGCAAAGGCACCAGAATGAAGTCGCAATTACCTAAGGTACTCCATGAGGTGCTGGGCAAGCCGATACTGGCAAGAGTGATCGACTCAGTCATGCCACTGGGTATCGACCATCTTCACATCGTGGTTGGGCACGAGGCACAACAAATTGAAGACTACCTGGAAACCTATCTGGGATCAGCAAAAATCAGCTACCACACTCATGTTCAGGAGCCACAGCTTGGAACCGGGCATGCTCTAATGCAGGCGGTGCCCTCTCTAGCCGATTTTCACGGAGATCTCCTGGTTAGCGTTGGTGACGCTCCACTTCTGCGCACAGAGACCCTTCAGAGACTCTTGCAAGAGCATAGAAGGAGCAATGCTGTCGCGACTTTATTGAGCTGTGATCTCTCAGACGCTGGAAGTTATGGAAGAATCGTAAGATCCGCCGATGGAGCCGTAAGAGGCATCGTAGAAGCCAAAGATGCAACGCCTGAAGAACGGCTGATTGGTGAGATCAATACCGGCATTTACATTTTCCAGTGGCCGGAAGTTCAACCTGGCTTAACCGGGTTGAAGAACAACAACAAAGCTCAGGAGTACTACCTGACCGACGTGGTCGGATGGGCTGCCGGACAAAATAAAACGCTTCACGCAGTGAAAGCCGAGAGCCCAACGGAAGTAGCCGGCATCAACTCCCGAATGGAGCTAGCCGAAACTGCTCGAAGCTTGCGCGATCGCACCATCGAGAAACTTTGTCTCGAGGCGGGAGTGACGGTTGTCGACCCTCAGTCTGTATGGATCAGTCCCGAGGCAGAGATTGGCATGGATACGATCATCTTGCCGGGATGCCACATAGTTGGCCCGGTAAGGATTGCGTCCAGATGCAGCATAGGACCAAACGCAATCATCAAAGGCAAAGTGACCATCGGCGCCGAGACTACCGTAGTCAACTCGGTCGTGGTGGATTCTCA
>CAYTDR010000050.1:0-16419 GCA_964436185.1 uncultured Candidatus Obscuribacterales bacterium
ACCAGTCGTCAGCCACGCCACCGATTTCTATTTATCCAATCCTGCGCTGAGAAGAATGCGCTCCACCAGCTGGTCATAGGAGATCCCTGCCGTCTCCGCCATAGCAGGTAGATCGGAGGTATCGGTCATTCCAGGCAGGCTGTTCAGCTCCAGAATAAACGGGTTGCCATCAACATCGACCATCATGTCGACTCTGCCGTAGCCGCTGCACGAGAGCGCATTGAATACCTTGACTGCCAGGTCCTGAGCCAACTTAGTGGTCGAGTCGGACAACTCGGCAGGCAAGATGAACTCAGTCATGCCTTTCGTGTACTTCGCTTCGTAGTCGTAGATTCCGCTCTTGGATTTGGGGCGCAACTCTAGGACCGGCAGCGCTCTAGTGTGTTTCGATTTGCCGTTGTTGACCGAAATTTCTTCGAGCACTCCGACGGTAATTTCTTGACCTTTGATGAAACGCTCGACGATGGCGCCACCATATTCGGAGACTGCCTGCTTCAGACCCTCGACCAGCTCATCCCTGGTCTGAACCTTGCTCACTCCCACGGATGAACCCTCGCGCAGCGGCTTAAGCATCAGCGGCAATACCGGTAACTTGGCCAAAAGAGCATCGAGATCCTTAAGGTCGCCGGCCGTCACTACCATGCTCTCGGGGAAGGGCAGACCTTCTGCTTTCAAAACCTGTTTGGTGAGAGGTTTGCTCATAGCAAGCGCGCTTGCCAGCACACCGGAGCCTGTATAGGGAATGCGCATCAACTCCAATAGTCCTTGAACGGTTCCATCTTCGCCATACCGTCCGTGGAGGCACATAAATGCAACTTCAATTTTTCGATCTTTCAAGGTGACGGCAACATTAGTGTCAACATCGACTAATTCGGCATTTTCGTAGCCCAGCCTTTGAAGCGCTGCGTGGCAGTTTTTGCCCGACCGCAGAGAAACTTCGCGTTCGCTCGAGAGACCGCCGTAGAGGACACCTATTTTGGTTGATTTTTCAATCTTAATCGCTGTTAACATAGCTACTAGCCCCAAATTTCCTTTTCCGATTCCGTAAAGACTCCTAGTGTCTTCCACTCCGGCGTCAGCCTGATGGAATACTTGTCAAACACCATTCCTTGCATGAGATGCAACAGCGAAGTGACTTCGCTTGATTTTGCCGCTCCCAGATTGATTACGAAGTTGGCATGAATAGCGGAGACAGCCGCCTCACCAACTCGAACCTCCTTGGCACCGCACTGATCGAGTAGATAACCGGCAGTCTTGTCCGGTGCCGGATTCTTGAAGGTACTTCCGGCGTTCGGCCAGCCAATCGGCTGTGTTCTCCAGCGATAGTCTTCGTTCTCTTTCGTCTTTGCCTCGATGGAAGTCGCGTCGCCTTCCTCCATCACAAAGCGCGCAGAGATCACCACATGACGTTGGGGATCCAGGTCGCATTTGCGATATACGAAGTTGATCTCTTCACGAGTCTTCACCACCACCTGGCCGGTCTGCGTGTCCATTATGGTGGCACTCTCGAGTATATTGGCAATACAACTGCCGTGCGCACCGGCGTTCATTATTACTGCACCACCTACGGTGCCGGGAATGCCGACGGCGAATTCTAATCCTGAAAGTCCCCTGGCAGCAGCGAACTTAGCCAGATGAGGAAGCCTGGTGCCAGCATCGGCTTCCAGGATACCCTTGGCAGGGCTCTCCATTCGCGTCATATTGGTGGTTCTAATTACGGTGCCACGAAATCCTTCAGAAGATACAAGAAGATTGGAGCCACCACCGAGGATGAACCACTTTTCTTCCTTCTTAATCAGATCTTCGACTAACGTGACGAGTGACTCGGTTGATCTTGGCTGACAAAGCCTGTCCGCTTCTCCGCCAACCTTCATCGTAGTGAATCGGGCAAGGGAGGCGTTGAATGACTCATCCATCGTATTACTGGCGCGCTGAGAGTAGCTCGATAACTTTGGGTCCGACACTGGTTACATCCCCCGCTCCAATGGTTAGAAGAAGATCATTCGAACGCAAGAATGGAAGCACCTTTTCTGCTAACTCGCTGGTGGGACCTTCCAGATGATAGACGTTAGGGTGATCGATCTCCTCGACGAATCGACTCGAGGTCACTCCTTCGATCTTGTTCCCTCGCGCAACGTAGATCTCAGAAACCAGAAGCAGATCAGCATCCTTAAAGGCTGCCAGAAAGTCATGCCAGTGATTTTGCAGACGACCGGGCTGATGTGGCTGGAAGAGAGCTACTACGCGCTTTCCATTAGCCCGTTCTCTAACGAAGTCTTGAGCTGCACCCAAAACTGCCACCACTTCTGTCGGATGATGAGCATAGTCATCCACGACAGTAGTCTCATCAACATGTCCGAGAATCTGGAATCGTCTGTTGACACCGGAGAACTGGGACAAGGAGGTAGCAATGGTAGGAAAGTCCAGTCCTTTTTCCAGACCGACTATGACTGCAACAAGCGCATTGTATTTATTATGTTCACCAGGCACGCCTAAGCGAACAGAACCCAAACACTTGTCATGTTTGAACACTTCAAAAATGAACGGTCCAGCCGATCGGAACGAGTAGTCAGGTATCGAGGCCCCATCGGACCCATTTTCGCGGCGGGCACCATATGTGATTACTCTTAAATTGCGTTTGTCGGTCTCGCCTTCTAACTCTCTCAACAAAGTCCGGCAACCAGCATCATCGGAACAGACGATGATGCTGTCCTTCGAGTTGAGCGCAAAGCGCATCATTGATTGTCTGATCTCGTCTAATCCGCCTGGATAGTTCTCCAGGTGATCTCCTTCAATGTTAGTGATGACGGAAATGTGCGACTCGACTCCCGTCTGGGTGCCATCACTCTCATCAATTTCGGCCACGAATAATCGGCCCTCCCCATGGCGGGAATTGGAACCGATGCGAGAGAAAATGCCTCCCACTATGATGCTGGGATCCAAGCTCCCATCAAGAAGAACTTGAGCCACCATGCCGGTAGTTGTTGTCTTGCCGTGCGTGCCCGACACTCCAATCAGTTCTTTTTGTCTGGTCAACTCACGAAGCATATCTGAGCGATGAATGATCGGAAGCCCTCGTTTACAGGCTTCTGCGACCTCGACATTCTCCTTTGTGATTGCCGTGGAGATGACGACGACACTTGCTCGCTCGACGTTGCTGCCTTTGTGGCCAATGAAAATTTTCGCGCCCTCTTTCTCCAACAAATCAGTTGTTGCAGATCGATGGTTGTCCGAGCCTGAAACTGCTATTCCTCGGGCAAGCGCCAGACGTGCCAATGCTGACATGCCTATTCCGCCAATCCCTATAAAGTGAATTGGATTCTTTATATGGTTTAGATCAATCGTCGTCGAACTAGTAATTGCTGACTCAATTGCGGACGTCCCGCTAGAAACGTTAGTATCCAATTTGGCTCCTCAAGGGCTTCTCGATATGCGAATCAAGATGTCATCATACCAACTCGATGTTTTGGAAACACCGGTATGACTACCTCAAAATATAACTTGAAACCGCTCGACACTCAATATGATGAGGCTTCTAGCTTCCCGATTTGAGGACGAAAACTTTTTTAGCCAGTCTGCTCTTGTGACGAGCTGCTGTGTTTTTATGCACAACGCCCTTGCTGACTGCCTTATCGATGACTTCATAGAGGTTGCTGAGATTTTGATCAACTTCGTTGACATTCGCCGTCTTTAATGCCTCAGCGAGATTGTTTTTCTCTGTGCGGATTCTCGACTTCCATACGCGGTTGCGTAGGCGGTTTCTCTCTGCAACTTTGACTTTCTTGATGGCTGACTTGATATTGGGCACGGCTCTTCCTTCTCGTCCTCTCGCTTGCCGACACTCGAACTTACCTGCACCGCCCAGAGACGGGCAGTGGCAAAGCAATTACTTATCTTACCGTGATTGAACCACCGTGACTATGGCAGAGACGAATCTGTACATATGAGTTAAATAAAAATGAGTCAATGTTCAGGTCTTGTGCACAAGCAAGAAAGCCACACCCATTTCAGGTGTGGCTTTGGTTATTTTTTGCTGGTCGGCTCTCTAGGCTTGCAGGTATTCAGATACCCTTGCTGAGCCTGCACCAGAAGCGATCATATTCAATGCCCCGCCAGCGGCAGCATTCCTTTCCATGTGAAACGCGAGGGCATCATTGAGTTGAGGACCAAATTCGCCATTATAAGTGGGGTCTTCACTCAGTCGCTTTTGAAGGTCTTGGCAGTTATTACTGCAAAGGGCGATTCCTTCCCGATCGGTCAAACTCGTGCGAAACTGCTCTGTCTTCGATACTTCCGATACTGCTGCGTCCTGCGCTTCAGTCCCCGAGTCAGCTACATCACGGGTCGGCTCAGTTCTGTCAGCAGGTCTATCGTTGTTGGTACCTGTTATGGCGAGCAGATTCAGGTTGTTGTCGCCGCCAGTACGGTCTGAACCACTAGAGTTATTAGTGTTGTCAGCCGGAATATTATAGTTATCGCCTTCGACGCCCATTATTTTTTTGGTTACTCCTCTTACTTGATTTCAATTCCACGCAAAATATACTAGATTAAACAGTTTTAAGGTTTGCTGGTAATGTTTCGCCGGTGGATGATGAATCAGGGCTGTTCCGCAAGGGGTCGCTTTCATGCCCTTTATGCTACGAGCTTACGCGCTGCAACAGGGACCGTCAATGCGGATTCTACGTAGCTCCGACTAAATCTAAGCTTAACCAAATAAGTACTGTTTTGGGCAATAGCTGACCAGGTCTCGTTGAGAGTCTGTTCCAGGGGCAAGAAATCGTCGGTACTTTTTACAGCCGAAGGGACAAATTTCAATTGCGTCCTATTGACAAACAAACTTCCACGAACCCAATAGTCGGGCAAAGCCACCACCGCTCGCTAAAACATCACGGAACGATACACACCACTGAGCAGAGTCTCAAGCAACGAGTCCACGCTCGACCGGCCGGCTGACGAGGTTGATTCCCACTCGGGCAGACCTTCTTTGTGGTCCACTACTGGCTCTTGCTCACTTTCCAGTCGAACTGATAGCGAATTTGCACATAATAGGGTGCCCCTTCCGGCAAAGGATCCAGCGGAGACGCCAGCTTCAATGCTTCCAGAGCTGACTGGTCCACGGACTGCACGCCGCTTCCGTCAACGATCTCAGGGTCAACTATTTGACCGTCCTTACGAATAGAGAAGACCGCCACTACCCTGCGCTGGTCGAACCCCTTGGGTGGGGTCCATTTCGCTTGAATATCCTTTTTCATCTTCGCCATATAGGGTCCAAAATCGACGCTCCCCATGGCAACCTGCTCGGTCTTTTCATTTTTGCTCGAAGTAGTCGTCGACTTCTTGACTTCGATCGAGCTCGGATCCGGAAGAGATGCTGTTCGAGTCTGGGGTTTGGGATTCCTGTCAGGATCTCGCTCCGGAGGATGGCCAATCTTGACCGGTTTCTCTGGCTTGGAGCTCTTCACTTCGGTACCCAGAGCTGTTTTAAGGAGAACCTGATTGTCTGGCGGGGAAACCAGAACCGGTATCTGCTCCTTGTTCAGGTCTTTCTTCACCTGCTCTTTAAGGGTATTGCGAACGTAGTCGAAGACAGTTCCGAACTCCAGGTTGCCCTGCCCGGCTTTCATCCCTTCTGCCAGATTGGCAATCAGATACGAGGTACCGAAAGTACTCGAGTAGTAAGCGTCCCCACCTAGTTTGTTGGCGGACAGGATAGTCGCATTAGTCGATTTGGCGATGTTTGCCAGCAAATCTGGGCTAAACACTGCCTGACTGTCAGCCGGAGAACCGTCCAGTATGCAGAGAATCCTTGAAGACTGACTGCGCAACCGGATTGCCGCCAGCATCTCCTTGAGTTTGATTGACCCCAGGTCCGGTTGACTGGATGGAGCATCATACATATAGAGAAACAAATCAGATCCATCATCTTGGGCCTTGTAGCGGCAATTGAAGAAAAGAACGATCAGATCATTAGGAAGAGCGTGCTTTAGGAGCCACGACTCTCCAAGAAGCTTGGAGATGTTCTCCTTCGTGGCCTTGTTATTTGTGACTATGACCACATGACCCGGACCGAACCGTCCGAAGTTCTCGTTGGCAAAAAGCTCAGAAGCGAAGCCGGAGGTGCGCTCTGCTTGTTTCATGCCCTCGATGGAGTTATCGTGATACCGCTCCAGTCCTACAAAAACAGCCCATTTGTCTCGAACGGGCTCCACAGTTTTTTCCGGAGAACGCAAATTGGACAGCTTTTCCGATGCTTTCTTGGCTGCCGATACAGGATTGAGCTTCTCGCCCACTTTCTTCGCTGTTGTCACCGGATTGAGCTTCTCGCCCACTTTCTTGGCCGAAGGAAGATCGATTGCCGAGGCACTTTGAGCGGCAACGCCAACCAGCACGCTGACCAAGATTGGGACTGAAAGATACCTAGAGCTTGAAAGATTCATCAACCTAATACCCCTGCCCAGTTGCTTCGATTTTTCACCGAGGAAGATCATTCTAATAGATAGTCAAGATCGCATCCTTAATGGCTGTTCGCACTTTCATATGTGACCTGTTTCATGAAACGACTCCACCTCAAGACAGTCTCTCTACTGTCAACCACGGATGGTGGCATAGCAGATGAAAGATCGATCCGGCTTGTACAAATAAGAGCCATAGGAAATATATGCTCTGTAGTTATAACAACGACAAATTTGCCAGTTGACGACATTACTAGCGAATCCAAATGCTATGTGACCTGGGAGGGCACAAATCGCTTGTCCGCGCTTCCTTCGCAAGAACTATGGCGGAAGAATATATGTTCGGAATGGAAAAAAGTTTCAACATTCCCTCCCAGATGCGTGACGGTTTCAAGTGGGCGATGTTTGTATACGATTGCATTACCCACGGTATCAATCGATTACCAAACTACTCGCAATATATATTCTGAGTAAAACACATCGATATCCTTTTTTCACAGATATCGGTTGCAGATATCGTGTATGCGGATTGTAACGGAACATGTTCCCAGCGTTGTCAGGTGCCGAACAAATTCGATACCCCGTCCGCATTTACTGACAATCTCGTTGCTGGAATGCGTGACCATGTGAGGCTTTGGGCGAAATAGCGTGATGCGTATTTCGCGCTCATCCAACTCATATATACAAGCTAAAACCAGCACCAGTTCCAACTCTCCCGGAATGAAACAATCCGCAAGATATGACAGGTAAGCGTAGCGATTAAATTCTCTACAGCTGTAAATAACCTGTAGAAAACTTGCCCTATTCGTAGAATATACATTCTGTATCGGCTACATTAGTAATCGGCAAAAGCGTCATGCAGTGCCACTTTCAGACTGTTTGACAAAACAATTTACAGGTGCTCAATTGTCAGGAAGGCTGTTCATAATCTCAACTCCGATTGGAAATCTGGGAGATCTATCGCCTAGAACTAAAGATGCGTTCGCACAGGCGGATCTCCTCCTGGTCGAGGACACGCGAGTGACGATCAAACTGCTCAACCACCTGGGTTTAAGCAAAAAGATGCTCAGTTGTCATAAGTTCAACGAACAATCAAGGCTGGATATTGTCAGGGAAGCCGCAACAAACAGCCAAACGTTGGCACTGGTATCAGATGCAGGAACGCCAATGATCTCTGACCCAGGACACAGAATTGTCAGTGCGGCTCTGGATGCCGGCATGGAGGTAATTGCGATCCCAGGTCCGACGGCTCTGATTCAGGCACTCGTAGCCAGCGGTCTTCCCTGTGAGCGCTTCACTTTCGAAGGTTTTCTACAGGATACTGAGAGCGACTTGAGAAAACAGATTGAGCCATTGCGAAATGAAACTCGCACAATGGTCTTTTATATAAGTCCGCACGGCCTGGAACGCAAACTGTCCGTCCTTCAAGATGTGTTCGACAGTCGTAGAGCTTGCCTGGCGCGCGAACTCACGAAGCTCAACGAAGAATACATACGAGCTCCGTTGAACGAGCTGACAAACCATCTATCCGCAGAAAATCTGCGCGGTGAGTTCACTCTGATTATCGAAGGACAACAGGAACGTATCGAGGAGAAAGGAACTGTCGAAGCAGTATCCGAGCTCGCGCGCTGCTTGCTCGCCGAAGGCGAGAGTGTCAAGTCCATCGCGGCCGAGTGCCAGAAAACGTTTGGCTGGAGGAAGTCAGAGGCTTATTCACTGATTGTTCAAATCAAAAACGATTTGGAAGAGCCAGATACATCCTCGTCCGATCCCCAGAGTTGATGCGGATCGAGAAGTTCGACTGAAACCATCGCTTTTGCATCAGCGACGAAGTTTCCACCTGTGACATTCAACTTGGGAATGTCGCACCGTTGTCATGCCCACTTTGCCATTTAACGGCAAGACTTTTGCAAAGAACTTTTGCCTCAAGTCAAGATTAATGTCTTGACAATGAAATTTTCCAGAATGCTCCAAAACTGTGACGTACTGTCAGTTTTCAGCCAGTCATAACGATGCGCACAAACCGATCGCAACACCAATGGCTATTCGAATTCAGCCTGGTGCATATTCTTATGACATCCCAGTCCAAAAATTGACGGGAACAAACACGACAGCCAGACTTTCTTTTTAACCAGACACTGGTACATTAGAAAGAGTATATTCTGATGAATGTAGAGTGTCTAAACTGGCATGCTTAGTAGGATTTTCATAAGTGGACGGATCGAACATAACGCTCTTTCAGGCCTCGATTCTGGGAATAATCCAGGGATTGACGGAGTTTCTTCCGATAAGTTCTAGCGCTCACCTGAGAGTGGTGCCATCGTTTCTCGGCTGGGGAGATCCCGGAGCTGCTTATACTGCCACGCTGCAACTCGGTTCCGTGCTTGCGGTGGTGACTTACTTTAGAAAGCAGCTCGTCCAACTGGCCACAGGGACTTTCGAAGCAATCAAAAAACGCGACTTCTCCACAACCGAGTTCAAACTTACGGCTGGTATCATGGTCGGTACCATACCCATCTGTTTGATCGGACTGCTGCTCAAGAACATGCTCGAACAAACAGAGAGCCCTCTTCGCTCACTCTGGCTTATCGGCGCTGCCTCTATAGGCATGGGCTTGCTGCTTATTGTTGCGGAGAGGATGGGCAGTCAGAAGCGCTCGCTCAACGATATGAGCATCAAAGATGGTCTAATAGTCGGGTTGGGACAAGCCATGGCGCTGATTCCGGGCTGCTCCAGAAGCGGCTCGACCTTGACATTCTCACTATTCCTGGGTTTGAATCGTGCTGATTCTGCCCGTTTCAGTTTTCTCCTGGGCGTTCCCGCCATCGTCCTTAGTGGCATCGTGGAAGTGAAGGAGTTATTTAAGCAAGGTTTAGGCGACGCAGGAATGGTCAGTTTGGCAGCCGGTCTCCTTACCTCTACGATCGTTTCATATCTTTCCATTGTCTGGATGATCAAGTTCCTGGAGCGCCACTCGACGATGTGTTTCGTTGCTTATCGAATGGTGTTCGGTGTGGCTGTCTTGGCCCTGGCGCTGAATATAATCGGTCCTATCGGTATCGTGCCACAACCGGCGGTTTCACTTAGAGTTGAGACAAGCAGAGTAGGTACGACAGCTGCGTGTCGCTCCTCGAACATAGTTAACACACAACCGGCGATTTCATTTACTGCGAATCGATAAGGTCGCTGAGAGCGCACATTTCGCGCCATCAACGTCGGTGCCCTAACCGGGTTCCACTTCCAGTGGAGACAAGCAGAGTAGGTTCAGGCAGCTGCGCTTTGCTCCTCGAACATCGTCACACGCGATTTCATTTATTTCGAGTCGATTGCGGCAGGGTCGGTGAGAGCAGCTTCATTTCGCTCCTCGAACATCGGTAACGCATAGTTAGACAGCGACTCGCTCTGAGCTGAGGGACTTTCGTCGGCATCAGTACTTGACTTGCTGCCGTCCAACTGCTCCTTAATGAAGAGGCTCTTGAGCTTCTTCAACTTTTGCATCTGCTCTTCTAAAAGCTTTTCCTTCTCTTTGGTAATTTCCGTCTGTTTCTCATAGGTCTGGACGCTCTTATTCTGTTTTTCGATCTCATCGTGAATATGGGCGCCCCACATCAACAGTCCAAAAAATACTCCGACGAGCGCCACCGTCGTCAGTACCAACTGTATGGTCCTTGTTTTAGAGAACTTGTCTTCTACCGGCTGCTCAAGCAGGTCCTCCCTCAGCTCTGCAGCCGACGGATACCTCGCTGCAAGAGCTTGCTGCGTCGCCTGTTGTACGATTGAATCGAGTCGATCGCTTACGTTCGGATTGATCGACTTGGGAGATGCAACCATGAGCGCAAGCGGATCTTCTCCGGTCAGGAGGAAGTGCAGGGTAGCACCTAACGCATATATGTCTGAACGTCTGTCAGCACCGCCCCAGTACTGTTCGGGTGGCGAATAGCCCTGCGAAACGACATGTGTATTGTCCTCAGTCTCCTCGAACGGGCGCGCAATGCCGAAGTCCACCAGTTTGACCTGATCGCGACTGTCGATCATGACGTTGCTCGGCTTCAAATCTCGATAAATCACCGGAGGGTCATGCTCGTGCAGATATTCCAGAACATCGCAAATCTGCACGGCCCAGCCAATCACCGTCTCCTCAGGAAACGGCTCGCCCCTTTTCATTACCATCTCGTGCAGGTTCTGCCCCTGCACATACTCCATCACCAGGTAGAACTTGCCTTTCTGGCTGAACTGATCGAGAACCCTGACGATATTGGGGTGATCGAGACTGGCAAGAACGTTTTGTTCTCGCAGGAAAAACTCTTGTGCCTTCTCCTTGTCCTCCTCGCGGAAGAAATCATCTCGCAGCTCTTTGACTACGCAGGCTTTTTTCTGATGCCCAAGCGTTTGTAGGTTGAGGTCGCGGGCCATATAAACAGTGCCCATCCCACCCTGTCCTAATCGATCGACCACTTCCCAACGATTGTTGAGAACGTAGGGAAAATTCAGACCGTAACTGCCAGTAGAATCGAATGAAGGAGACATTGCGCCCAGAAGTTAGTAAGACCCAGACATCAGTATAACAATAGTTAATAAATCATATCCCAGGAGAAAACTGATGGCAATGTGAATTTGCCATCAGAAAATACGTTTAGCCGCAAATCGCCCTCACTGGTAAGCGCGTTGCAGTTTTCGAATTGCAGACGTCAGCGATTCGCTTTTCGGCTCGATTTGTCCTGCTTTGATGAGAACAGCGCTAATCTCATCGTTTCGGTTTGCCTTGCCCAGCGTATTGACGAGCAGAACGAGATCATCGCCCATCAACTTTTCCGATTCCAGACACAAGTTGAGAGCGCCTACGCATTCGTTCCACCTCTTCAACTGAAATGCGCTCTTGCCGGCAAGAAGCATGAGTTCAAAAGATTGGCTCTCATTGATGACGTAAGGTTTTGAAACCTGCAGACACCGCCGATAGTCCTTTTGTTGGTAGAAACACTCGGCGAGTAACTCTGCAATCTCGAGGTCGGTGGCGGAATCGAATTCGTCCTTGTTCACCATCGGCTCCAGGAGATCTGCAGCTTGCTTATAGAGTTTGTTGGCGATCAGGCGGCGGCCCAACGAGAGATGTAATAAAAATTGCCCGGATGCTTCTTTACCAGATCCGAGTAAAAGGTCAGACTCTCTTTAGCGTTCGTGCTCGATTCAATGATTTCGCCCTTGAGCATGGCTATTCGTTGGTCGCTCGACTCTCGTCCCGGTGCAGCCAATGCGTCCAGAATAGACATGGCTTCGTCAATTTGCCCCTGCCTGGCCAGGGCCAGCGCGCAGATCTTAGAGGCGGCAAAACTATCGGGAGCCAGAGCCACTGCGCGAGAAGCAAGTTGGTGAGCCTGTTTGGAATCGCCGTTGGTGAGATAATGTCCGGCCAGTCGTTCTAGCACGAGAACATTTTGCGGGTTCGACTTCAGTGCTTCTTCGAGAATTGCTTGAGCGCGCCCATGTTCTCCATCGCTTGCCTTGAGCTCCGCCAGTGCCACCAGAGCAACCGGATGATCAGGCACCAGCTTTAGGGTCTTTTCGATCTTGTCCTCGGCGACACTAAACTGTTTCTGCCTTACATGAATCAGTGCCATCACTGCAAGCACGTCAGGATGGGCGAATTTATCCTTCACAATCGGCTTGAGCACATCCTCGGCAGCGGCAGGTTTGTCATCGGAGATGAAGATCATTGCCAGGTTGAGGCGCGGACTGATCGACTTTCTGTTCGAAACAACGTTGCCTTTCGGTAGTTCAGAGTCGCTCTTGCATGCAGCGCCGTTAGGCACCATAAGCAAAGCAAAAACCAAGAAAAGACAATGCAGACGATTGATCTTCATTTATTGAATGCGTTTGAAAGCCATCGACTCAAACGGCTTATGCTCCGGATGCCCTGCAAAAATGCTGTCTCAGACTAGCCGGTACTTCTGGCAGAGTTGTCGGTAGAGTTTCATACTCTCCTTGTGCTCACTTGACAAGTCAAAGTCTAGCTCTTCTTCGAAGTATTTAGCCATTCTTTCTTGTGACAAACCTGTAGATTCTGCCGCTTTTTCGATCACTTGCGTAAACATTCGAGACAGCCCGATGCCTTTTGCCTCAACCAAAGCACTACAGATATGACGGAATCTCTCAGGATATTGCGCAACAAAATCCGGACGCGCTACCCAAATGCCGAAAACCATCGGGACACTAAAACGATTCTTCCACCATTGCCCCAGATCGATACGCATGGATCGGTTTGACCATTCAGGATCCACTCGCAGAGCCTCATCTCCGATAATCAAGGCACCAGAGTACTTTTGCGAATCAATATCAGGCTCTTCGACAACATGAAAATCTGCTTTGACTCCAGCTTCTGTCTCTAAAATAATGGCAAGTAGTCTGATTGATGTAGCTGATGCCCGCGGGACGGCAATCGGCTCGCCTTCGAGTTGACTGAGCGGCTTCTTGTGAAAGAACAACACACTGCCGACAGCACCGCGGCTGGAGATAGAAAGATCGGGAAGCAGCACATGATCCGGATGCTGCACATAATAATAAGAGCTGACTGAGCTAACTTCCAGGTTGCATAGCTCCAACTGTTGATTGAGGAACTGCGGATCGCCATCGATAAACCGCGCCTCAACATCGACCTCTCCTTGGAGAAGCGGCAGATTGAACGGCAGACTGTTACTGAAGTTAATTTGCCCGACCCTGGGAATTACTGGGGTCGAACTATGCCGTTCGTCGGCTCCGATAGATTTTATAGATGTTGACACAAAAAAATGGGAGGAGACCAAACATTTGTTTGTAGTATATATCGTGGTCCCACTCCCTGATTACCATTATGCACGTCTAATACCAGACGTCAAGAGTGTACAGTGTGCATTGCGGAGATTTCTAATCCTTCAATCTCAAAATTTCGATATTGATCGAATCACCAAGAGGCAGTCCCACACAGGAAAGTATGCAGAAGCAAGACGTCTACGACACTACATCCATGGAGAACAGCCATGCGCATGGTTGATTTGATCCTGACGAAACGGGCAGGAAAAGGGCATTCCCGTAGTGAGATCGATTTTCTCATCAATGGAATCATGAGCGAAACGATTCCTGATTATCAGCTTGCGGCCTGGCTGATGGCTGTTTGCTGGCAAGGTTTGACTCACGAGGAGACTGCGTGGTTAACCGATGCCATGTGTAATTCAGGCGAAGTACTCGACTTGAGCAACGTCGGAGATCTGGTTGGAGACAAGCATAGCACTGGAGGGGTGGGGGACAAGACCACTCTAGTGTTCGTTCCACTTCTGGCCGCCGCGGGTATTCCGATGGCCAAACTGTCCGGGCGAGGACTCGGTCATACTGGCGGCACCATCGATAAGATGGAGTCGATTCCTGGCATGAGAACGAGCTTGAATATTGAAGAATTCGTCGCACAAGTGAAAGAGATCGGCATGGCGATCGCCGGCCAAACTAAGGAAATGGCACCAGCAGACGGCAAGATTTATGCCTTGAGGGATGTGACCGGTACGGTCGAATCCATTCCCTTGATCGCAGCATCGGTAATGTCAAAGAAACTTGCAGCTGGAGCCAATCTCATTATCCTCGACGTCAAATGTGGTCGTGGTGCCTTCATGGAAACAGAGGCAAAAGCAAAAGAGCTTGCCGAGACAATGGTAGGTGTCGGAAAGGCTCTAGGTAGACCTGTTACTGCGGTAGTCACAGATATGGAGCAACCGCTCGGCAGAGCCGTCGGCCACACGGTGGAAGTAATTGAAGCGATCGAGACTCTCAAAGGACGTGGACCGGAAGACCTGAAAGAACTCTGTCTTTCGCTCGGTAGCCTCGCACTGGTCAAAGCAGGCAAAGCCGCAGACGAACAAGAGGCACGAGGCACACTGGCAAGACTGCTCAGCGATGGAACAGCTCTTAAGTTTTTCGAACGACTCGTTGAAGCACAAGGAGGCAGTGAGAAGGTCGTCGACGACTATGGATTGATGCCTATTGCGCGCGAGAAATTCGATGTGGTTGTCGATGGTCCGAAGCGTTGGGTGAAGCATCTGGATGGGCGTAAGGTTGCTGACGCATGCAAAATAATGGGTGCCAGCCGGATGAAAAAAGGTGATCCGATCAATCTTGGAGTGGGCATAGTACTAAACGCTAAGATCGGCTCGGCCATTGAGGGACAACCCCTGGCCACAATTTATGCTGATTCTAAAGAACAGTACGAACAAGCTCGTACGCGGCTCCTGGAGGCTTTCGAATTTTCCGATAGTGAAATTCTCGAGCCCAGTTTGATCAAAGCAAGCATCTGGTGAAGTTCCAAACAATGTAGTCAGGGCAGTGTAGCAAGGCAATGACAAAAACCGCATGGCGATTCGTGCCTTATAAGGTCTCCGACCCTGCACTCAACATGGCTATTGACGAAGCGATCTTGGAGGCACACTTAGCAGGAAAGGTTCCACCTACCCTACGGATTTATGGGTGGTCACCAGCCGCGGTATCAATAGGATATTCGCAATCTCTCCGAGATGAATCTCGAGATCGCATTCTTTCCCAGGGATTTCATGTAGTTAGACGACCGACCGGCGGCCGCGCTGTACTACACGAATCAGACCTGACATATGCCTTCGTTGGCAGTGCTGTCGGCGGTGCTGCAAACCAGGGATTCATTGCCACCGGTATTCTCGAAGGCTACAGGCAAATTTGCAGAGGGCTATTGGAAGCCATGCTTACTCTCGGCGTCGAGCTGGAAATTGGTGCATCAGCAGATGGCTATAAAAACCTCGAGGATTGCTTTGCCGCCACCACCACGGCAGACTTGCATTACCGGGGCAAAAAGATGATCGGTTCTGCGCAGTTGCGAAGAGGAGTTGGCGTTCTCCAGCATGGGTCTATCCTCCTCGAGCAGTCGCAGAACTCCATGACCAGCCTGCTTCGCAATAACAGCCAGGAGTCGCAGGATAGGCATGCAAATCTATTCGAAGTGATTGGGACAAGACCAACAATAGAGGAGCTAGGAACCGCGCTCAAGCTTGGTTTCGAAAAGGCATTCGACATGGAAATTGTCGAAGGTGTTCTAACTGAACACGAGCAACAGCTTGCAGAGGAGCTTCTCTCGAAGTACAAGTCGGAGGCGTCTTTTCAAATTGCTGGCCGCTCAAGCAAACCGTCCTAACAACCTGGTCCTGTCAATTGGACACGGAAGACTTTGTGACAATTCCACAAGTTCGACCCCTCTGTACGAATTCCGACATTAAGCAGGCAGATTAGAAGGGTCGATCTATGGAACAGTCGAGGCACCATTGGTGGCGTCACCGAACGAAGATTGCTACTCGATCGGAATAAAAATATCAAACTCGCTGTCGGCAGAGTCAGGATTGAATCGATCATCGTAAAACTCGAAATCAGGCGCTTCGCGTCGCTTGTGTTCGCCTCTGGGAATCCACGTTCCCCAGATGAAACTGATTGTATGTGCCAGCTCAGACAACGGACCTTTGTGAGTGAAACGGGCATATCGACCGGCAGCTATTTCGCAGGCGACCATTCCTGGAGGAATCTTGTCGGTGGACCTAACCGGCAATGCCGCGATATAGACAAACGAGTCTCCGTCTTTTTTCGCGATATCAGGGTGATTTGAGGTGCAGAGACCAAGCGCGAAGTCAGCGTTGACGTTCTCAATTTCATGTTTGCATTCCAGGAATCGCTGCCAGAGCTCCTTGATACCAGGATCTCCACTCCGTGAGAAAGCACCGCCCAAGCCAATAGCCAGTTGCTTGTCTCGGGTAACTATTTCCGGCTCCATGCTCAAGTTTTTCGTTATATGCTCGATCATTTCTAATGTTGTCCTCTGTTTGGTTGGAATAGGCATGCTTCGACCATGTTTTCGATAGGTTCCCGGCGAAACTCCACACATTTTCTTGAATGCACGACTGAACGCCTCCTGGCTCTCGAAACCTGCATCAAGAGA